>JASEIM010000022.1 GCA_030017655.1 Methanobacterium sp.
GAAATAAGTGTTGAAGAAATGGCAGAATATCTGAATATTGATGTTGAAACCTACAAAGAATATGAAGATGGAGTTTCTGATATTCCTGCAAGCATTCTATATGAAATTGCGCATAAATTTGACGTTGATATGGGTCTGTTACTTACTGGTGAAGAGACAAGGATGCATATCTTCACAATCACAAGGAAAGGTAAAGGAGCTGCAGTAGAAAGGCGCAAGCAGTACAAATATGAGAACCTTGCTGAAAAATTCATTCACAAAAAAGCAGAACCTTTTATTGTTACTGTTGAACCAAAGGATGAAACACCTTCTAAAAATTCACATCCAGGACAGGAGTTTGATTATGTCCTTGAGGGGACTTTAAAGATTTACATACATAATAATGAGATTATTTTAAATGAAGGGGATTCAATATTCTATGATTCCTCATACGAGCATGCAATGGAAGCATTAAACGATAAACCAGCTAGATTCCTTGCAATAGTCATGTAATCACAAAAAGGAGTTATAAAATGTCTTCACTATTAAATAAATTCGTTTCAAGGGTTGAGTTTGAATCATACGAAGATTTTAAAGAAAATTTCAGGATAAATGTTCCGGATAATTTCAATTTTGCCTATGATGTTGTTGATGAGTATGCAGAAAAAATTCCAGATAAAATAGCCATGGTCTGGTGCGATGATCATGATAATGACCGTGTATTTACCTTTGCAGATATGAAATATTACAGCGATAAAGCAGCCAACTTCTTCATAAAATGTGGAATTAAAAAAGGCGATACAGTAATGCTTACACTTAAAGCACGTTATGAATTCTGGTTCTGTATTTTAGGACTTCATAAAATAGGTGCAATAGCAATTCCAGCCACTCACATGCTTAGATCTGAAGACATCGTATACAGAGTAGAGCAGGCAAAAATTAAAATGGTAGTCTGCATCGCTGAGGACGGCGTTCCAGAGTATTTTGACGAAGCAGATGAAGAATTAAAAGACTTTGAACTTATAAAAGCCATTGTTGGTGATAAAGATAAAGAAGGATGGCTTAATTTCAGGAAAGAGATTGAAGAAGCTCCCCTTGAATTTGAACGCCCATCTGGAGATGCAAATACTACAAACCATGATGTTTCATTAGTATATTTCTCCTCAGGAACTACTGGACTCCCCAAAATGATTCAACATGATTACACTTACCCTTTAGCCCATATAATCACTGCAAAATACTGGCAGAATGTGGTTGATGATGGACTTCATTATACAGTTGCTGATACCGGCTGGGCAAAGTCAGTCTGGGGCCAAATATATGGACAGTGGATATCTGGCAGCGCGGTTTTTGTATACGATTACGAAAGATTTGATGCTGCAAAAATGCTTGAAAAAGCCTCAAAATATGGAGTTACAACTTACTGTGCTCCTCCAACAATCTACAGATTCTTAATAAAAGAGGATTTATCAAAATATGATTTCTCAACTTTAGAATATGCTGTAACTGCTGGAGAACCATTAAATCCTGAAGTTTACAACAAATTTTATGAATTTACCGGTTTAAAACTTAGAGAAGGATTCGGTCAGACAGAAACTGTAGTATCTGTTGCTAATTTCCCATGGATAGAACCAAGACCTGGATCAATGGGTAAACCTGCACCAATCTACAACATTATAATTGTAGATAAAGAAAATAAACCGTCAGATATTGGAGAAGAAGGCGAAATTGTCATTAAAACTGAGGGTGAAAACCCAATAGGTGTATTTGGAGGTTATTATTTAACTCCAGAAAAAACTAAAGAAGTATGGTACGATGGATATTATCATACTGGTGATACTGCCTGGATGGATGAAGATGGATACATATGGTTTGTTGGAAGGACAGACGACATGATTAAAAGTTCAGGTTACAGAATTGGCCCCTTCGAAGTGGAAAGTGCTGTTATATCTCATCCTGCTGTTTTAGAATGTGCTATAACAGGGTTTCCAGACCCTGTAAGAGGGCAGGTTGTTAAGGCAACAATTGTGCTTACCAATGACTATCAACCTTCAGAAGAATTGAAAAAAGAGATTCAAAATCATGTTAAAAAGGTAACAGCACCTTATAAATACCCCCGTGTAATTGAATTTGTGGACGAGCTCCCAAAAACAATAAGCGGAAAAATAAGGAGAGTAGAGATACGGAGCCATGACCAGGAATAGAGATTAATTAAATTTTGTAGGGGATTTAACCCTATTTTTGTTTTTTAAATTTCAATGAATTAAACTTAGAAGGATATATTATGAAATCATCAGAGAAAAGAGAACCGTACCCTGTAATTAATATCTTGGAATGTAAAGCTTGTGAAAGATGCATTATTGCATGCAAAAAAGGCGTTTTAAAGATGAGCGATGACATTAATGAAAGAGGGTACCATTACGTAGTTTACGAAGGAGAAGGGTGCTCAGGATGTGGTGATTGTTATTATACCTGTCCAGAACCCTTAGCAATCGAAGTTCATATTCCAAAAAAAGCTAAAAAAGAGGAGGATTAAACATGGCAACTCAGCTAATAAGAGGAAACACAGCAGTTATAATAGGAGCCATGTATGCAGGATGTGACTGTTATTTTGGATATCCAATTACCCCTGCAAGTGAAATCCTTCATGAAGCCTCTAAATATTTCCCAATGGTAGGAAGGAAATTTGTACAAGCAGAGTCAGAAGAAGCAGCCATAAACATGGTTTACGGCGGTGCTGCAGCAGGACACAGAGTAATGACAGCCTCATCCGGCCCTGGAATAAGTTTAAAACAGGAAGGAATATCATTTTTAGCAGGCGCAGAATTACCCTGCGTTATAGTAGATGTTATGAGAGCAGGGCCTGGCTTGGGGAATATTGGACCAGAACAGGGCGATTATAATCAGCTTGTTAAAGGTGGAGGTCATGGTAACTACAGAAATATTGTTTTAGCCCCGAATTCTGTTCAGGAAATGTGCGATTTCACCATGAAAGCATTTGAAATTGCAGAAAAATGGAGGAATCCGGTTATAATCATTGCAGATGCTGTTTTAGGGCAAATGATAGAACCACTTCACTTCCCTGAAAAAGCGGTTGAACCTGAAATCGACACTTCATGGGCAGTCTGCGGAAATAAAGAAACAATGGGAAACCTTGTTACATCCATATTCCTGGATTTTGACCAGTTAGAAGAGTTTAACTTCAAAGTTCAGGAGAAATATGAAAAAATAAAAAAATCTGAAGTTGATTATGAGGAATATCAAATAGATGATGCTGAAATAGTCCTTGTATCCTATGGAATAAGCAGCAGAATAGCAAGATCTGCAGTGGATCTTGCAAGAAGTGAAGGAATTAAAGCAGGGCTATTCAGGCCCAAAACTCTATTTCCATTCCCTGAAAAAGAATTAAAAAAGATTGCTGATGAGTTAAATCCCAAATTTATATCTGTGGAGATGAGCAACGGCCAGATGTGTGAAGATATAAAGATGGCAGTTGAATGCAGGGATGTAGAACTTGTAAATCGTATGGGTGGAAATATTATCGAATTAAATGATATAATGACCAAGATTAGAGAAGTAAGGGGAGGAAAATAATATGGATGAAAAAATCATCGGAAAACCTAAATCATTATATGATGAATTTCCAAGAAAAGGTGGAAGCTCCCCAACAGCAACACATTACTGTCCAGGCTGTGGTCATGGAATATTACATAAACTCATTGGAGAAGCCATGGATGAGCTCCAAATACAGGATAGATCCATTATGACAAGCCCCGTAGGATGTGCAGTATTCGCTTACTACTATTTTGACTGTGGAAACGTCCAAACAGCCCATGGAAGAGCACCAGCAGTTGGAACCGGACTTTCAAGGGCAGAAGATGATGCAATTGTCATGCTTTACCAGGGAGATGGTGATTTAGCATCGATAGGATTAAATGAAACAATCCAAGCTGCTAATCGTGGCGAAAAAATGGCAGTATTTTTTATAAACAATACTGTTTATGGAATGACTGGAGGGCAGATGGCACCAACAACCTTAATTGGAGAGGTTACAGTAACCTGTCCTGAAGGAAGAGACCCCAGATTTACCGGATATCCGCTGCACATGTGCGAGCTTATAGATAATTTGAATGCCCCTGTATTTATTGAAAGAGTTTCACTTTCAGATGTTAAACACATAAGAAAAGCTAAAAGAGCTATTAAGAAGGCTCTTGAAGTGCAAAGGGACGGTAAAGGTTATGCCTTTGTCGAAGTCCTATCCCCCTGCCCAACCAATTTGAGGCATGATGCATTAGGGGCTGAAAAGTTCCTTAACGAAGAAATGGAGAAAGAATTCCCTGTTAAAAACTTTAGAGATAGAATCAAGGAAGTTGAACCCCTTTGTAGAGGTGCAAGCGACTTTTCAAAGGAATCACTGGATAAAATCTTTAATGTGGTTGGTGAAAGCAGTGAAGATGCAGTAGATGACCCTGATTATAAAGAAAGAAGTATAAAAATCACAGGATTTGGTGGTCAGGGAGTACTAAGTATGGGACTTACTATCGCTGAAGCAGGAATGAAAGCAAGACGCCATGTGTCTTATTATCCCTCCTATGGACCTGAACAGAGAGGAGGAGCATCTAACTGCGTTGTAGTCATTTCTGGAAGCGTGATAGGTTCCCCTGCTGTCCATGAGGTAGATACCCTTGTATCCCTTAACAGACCTTCCCTCGAAGAATTCAAGGGAGAAGTAAAAAAGGGCGGTTTAATTGTCTATGATTCTGCAATAGGAGAATTTGAAGCACCTGAAGGTGTTGAAGCAATTTCAGTTCCGGCTTTCAAGATTGCAAAGGAACATGGAGTTAAAAGGGCAGGTAACACTGTTCTACTTGGTGTTTTAATGGCCCTAGGACGTGCCGGACTATCTGAAGATATGTTTAAAAAAGCGATTGAACATACCTTCTCTAAAAAGCCTGAATTAATCCCAATAAACTTAGAAATACTCGAAGCGGGTAAACAATGGGCTCTGGAGAATCTGTGTTAAATATCTTTTAAAATAATTAGGTTAAGTCCTATTTAACGGGGCTTAAACTTCCTAATTTTTCTTTTTTGGGTTTACGTGATTTTTTAGCCAGTTTAAAACTATTTTTAAATGGTTTCCAGTACATGTGCACATGGAAAAATGTTGTAACAACCATAACAATTGCTGCTACAGCATGCCAGAAGGTTATTGTCTGATTCAAAGGAGAATGAATCCCAAAATTTATGAAAAGGGTTAATTCCATACCTGTAATTCCTGTAACCAGGAAACTTACAGTTATTATCATATTCCATAATTTTTTATGGGATTTTAGCTTAATAATCCTTTTTTTATTCATTATATGAGTAACTATATATGATAATGACAGGATCAATGTTATGGGCAGTAAATAATAGCTCTGCTTGCTTTCTGCCCCCTTATCATTATTTTCCTCTAACAGTGCTGTTGAATTTGTTTCATTTGACTGATCAACTTCATTTACAGTTCCTGAGTTTTCTGTGGATGTGTCCTGTGTGGTTTCAGTACCGGTAGTCGGTGCTGACTGTGAATGATCGCAGATTCCGTCATTATTTGTATCTATATATCTGGAGCATTCTCCAGGGTAAGGGCAGTCAGTAACGCCTAAAGGGCAATCTTCCCATGCATAGATTGGAGATGGGGCAAATAAGAATACTACCATGATAATTATCCATATTTTTCTAATTTTATCCACCGCCATTTAACTTAATACGACTTTTTGGAATGATTTCCAGTAAGAGTGAATATGAAGAATTGATATTACAAATAAAGCAATACCAACTTCAACATGCCAGAAATTCAAAAATGCCAGTTCAGGAATGTTTATACCGTATTCCAGTCGAAAAAGTACCAGCATACCGAAACCTGCTGAAATTAAAAAGCTTATGAGCAGCATTATATTCCATACCCTTACATGTATTGCCCTTCTAATTATTTTGAGCTTATATAGACTAAATGAACCAATATAAGCTAAAATTGGGGCTAATGAGTATGTAATTATATCATATGTCATTTTTAAACCTCAAATTATTAAATAAATAAAAAAAATAAGTTAATTTTTATTTACACAATTTCTGTTTCTTTGGTGCATTTGTTTTTGATCTGTAGTGCAGTTTTGTGTGCAATTAATTTTATTCTCACAATTTTGATTTTGAATACAGTTTACACCAGTACAGTTTTCACCGGTAGCCTGTAATTGAGGCTGGCTGTTTCCAGTTGTTCCTGAATATGCTGCATATCCTCCAGCTATAAGTAAAACAGCAGCTATTGCTATAATTAATGAAATATTTAATCTGTTCATTAAAAGCCTCCTTTCATATTATTTCCCATATAAAGTCCTAATAACTATACAATTTGCAATATTAGGGTTATAATTACACTTTTTTTAGTTTAATTAAATTTTATATAATAATACAGTGTATAACCTTTTAAAAATAGTTTTTCCCAAGTACATCCATAGTTTATCCCAAATTTATGCCAAATCCTACAAAAATTTGTAAAAAAAGCATATTAATTTTATTTATTCCCATGATATCTTCAACAATATAGATAAACCTATAAATTGAATTATGTTGGTTATTAGTAATGGTAAGCCCATTCCAGGCCCTCTAAATCCTCTAACTATAAATATAAACACTGTAAACATAAGATTCTGTATTAAAAGGAGTGAAATAAAGAGCAGAATGCCAAGTATAAATCTGGATTTAAATTCTCTGTAACTCCCCCAGTAAATATAAAGCAGACTCATTAAAAGGAAAATATTTATAATTCCAATTATACCTGCAAAAGAAACTAGCCCTGCATTATATGGCCCTATCCCCTGTCTTAATCCTTGATGTAAACCCATTTAGCTCCCTTCCTTGTTTTTATTTAATTTATTCCATATTTCTTTAAAAATAGAATAATTTTCCTCCATTTTATCAGAAAGAAAATACATCATACCATATTTCTCTCCGCTGGCTGTAATTATGTTATTTTTCTCCAGAACCTTTAAATGATGCCGGATGGTTTTATAATCCAGTTCAAGCTCTTCAGCAAGTTGATGGGCATTGTAAGGTCTTTCATTCAATTTATTAATTAACCGGGCCCTACTAACCCCACCTTTACCTGCAAACAGCCACCAAAGCACTTTCTTCATGAACAATCCCTATCAACTTAATATAATTAATATATATTTAAAACCTAATAAATCTGGCTTCAAGATTCAATTGTCTCCATAGTTTTTATTCCACCATAAATTATTGCAGATATATTCTATCAGTGATTTAAGCTAAATTAAAGTAAATATAAAAAAATCGAGATATTTTCATTTAATTCATTTAAAAAAATAAAATTTAAGTAAAGTTGAAGCCATAAATTAGTATTAATTGGTAAAATTTTACTAACGGTGGTTAAACCATGTCTGAGTTTTTATCTGGAGAAGATGTTTCAATAGTCCTGTGCGGTGAGGCAGGGCAGGGAATTCAAACCGTGGAAGAAATACTGGTCCAGGCCGTTAAACTTGAAGGATACAACGTATTTTCCTCAAAAGAATACATGTCAAGAATAAGGGGAGGAGAAAACTCCACTGAAATACGTGTATCCTCAAAAAGAGTAACTGCTTATGTTGATAGAATTGATATACTGATTGCAATCAGCAAAGGGGCCATAGATCACCTTGAAGAAAGAATATCCGAGGATACTGTTATAATTGGAGATGAAAAAACACTTGAAGAAGTAGAAAAAGAGGATGTAATTAAGATTCCATTTCTAAAAATGGCTGCAGAAATTGGAGGCCCCATATTTGCAAACATAATCGCTGCAGGGGCTCTTTGTAGAGTTCTAAATGTGGACAAAGAAACATTTGATGAATGCATAACTGCAATGTTTAAAAGAAAGGGTGAAGAAATCCTTCAAAAAGATCTGCAGGCAGGAGCAGAAGGCTATAAAATTGGGGAAGACTTTATCAGCTCTGGAAAATTTAATATAAAGATAAAAAAAGACCCAAAAATCAGGGACGAGATTCTTTTGAACGGGACTGATGCAGTGGGGCTTGGATGTATTGCAGGAGGCCTAAAGTTCATGTCTTCATACCCTATGACTCCCTCCACGCCGCTTCAAACATTTATTGCCGGACATTCCACAGAGTTTGGCATGATCTTTGAACAGGCAGAAGATGAGATAGCCGCAATAAATATGGGCCTTGGAGCCTCATATGCAGGGGCAAGAGCAATTGTAGCAACTTCAGGAAGTGGATTTGCACTTATGAGCGAAGGTGTTGGGCTATCGGGAATGATTGAAACCCCAATAGTTATATATCTTGCCCAGCGTCCCGGGCCGGCTGTTGGATTACCCACACGGACTGCCCAGGAAGATCTGAATCTTGCTCTTTATTCTTCCCCTGGTGAAACCCCAAAAGCCATATTTGCCCCTGGAAAATTTGAAGATGCGTTCTATTTAACGTATCATGCCTTTAATCTTGCAGATAAATACCAAATACCTGTCTTTATACTTTCTGATCAGTATTTTGCAGATATCTACTATAATCTGCCTGATATTGACTTATCCAACATTGAAACTCAAAAATATATCGTTGTAACTAGTGAAAACTACAGAAGATACGAAATAACCGAAAATGGGATATCTCCACGTGGAATTCCAGGATATGGTGAGGGCCTTGTAGTTGTGGATTCAGATGAACACGATATAGAAGGGCATATTACTGAAGATCTTCATTTAAGGAATAAAATGGTAGAAAAACGTCTGAAAAAGCTTGAAGGGATAAAAAGAGAGGTAATAGAACCAGAACTTGTAGGAAATGAAGATTATAAGGCTCTGGTTGTAGGATGGGGCTCTACTTATGGATCCATAAAAGAAGCTCTGGAAGTCATTGGAAGAGACGATATAGCGTTTTTACACTTCAAACAGGTCTATCCTCTTCATGAGAGCACCTTGAATTACCTTAAAAAGGCCCAAAAAACAATTATCTTTGAAAATAACGCTACTTCTCAATTTGGAAATCTTATAAAACTCCATACAGGGTTTGAGATTGATAATAAGGCTTTGAAATATAATGGAATGCCCTTTTCCGTTGAAGAAGTTACGCAACGCTTGAAAAGCTTCTTGGAGAGGATATAATGGATCCTAAAATCTTTGATGTTGAAGGTGCAGACGTGGCATGGTGCCCGGGATGCGGCGACTTCCCCATTCTAAAAACATTGAAAACCGCGCTTGCAGAACTTGAAATTGATCAAAAGCAGCTTGTACTGGCTTCAGGTATAGGTCAGGCTGGAAAACTTCCCCATTACCTTAAATCACACACTTATAACAGTCTTCATGGTAGAGCGCTGTCCCCTGCGACTGCAATTAAATCTGTGAATAGAGAACTTACGGTAATTGTTACAAGCGGCGACGGAGATATGTATGGGGAAGGAGGAAACCATCTTATGCACACAATCCGCCGAAACCCTGATATAACAGCCATTGTAATGAACAACATGGTTTACGGTTTAACCAAGGGTCAGGCGTCCCCCACAACCCAAAGGGATTTTAAAACCCCTTTACAGGTTGAAGGAGTATCTTTAGAACCATTTAACCCACTAGCAATTGCTATCGGTCTTGATGCATCATTTGTTGCCAGAACATTTGCCGGAGATATGAACCACATGAAAGAAATCTTCAAAAAGGCAATAACACATAAAGGATTTTCTCTTGTTGATGTATTCCAACCTTGCGTCACCTATAACAAAATAAACACCTATAAATGGTTTAGAGAAAATATATACCATCTTGATGAATCATATGACCCTTATGATAGAATTGAAGCTTTTAAAAAGGCAATAGAATTTCATAAATTCCCATTAGGAGTCTTATACATTAATCCAAATAAGATACCTTATGAAGATATCTTAGCAGTGTACAGGGAAGATGAAAGCCCCCTATATGAAAGAAAGGTTGATATGCAGAAACTAAAAGCCATTATTGATTCAAAGAGAACAATATAATACTCCATTTACTTTTTTCTGGTAATTCGATGAAAATAGGTTACCCCTCCTTAAACTGGACCATAGGATGCAATGGCGCTAAAACATTCCATTTAAAATCTTATTCACATGAAAAATTGATTGAAACTGTGGAAAATAATTTAAACTGCCTCCTTACCATGTTAAAATTCAATGTGAAAAATAATTTACTCTTTTTCAGAATTACCTCCAGATTAATCCCATTTGCATCGCATCCAGTAATGGATTTTGACTGGAAAGGCTATTTTAAGGAAAATTTCAATGAAATAAGTGATTTTATCAATGAAAACAATATAAGAATTTCCATGCATCCTGGACAATTCGTTGTTGTTAATTCTAAAGATGAGGAAGTGTTTGAAAGGAGTTTAAATGAGCTTAGATACCATTCCCATGTTTTTGACCTTTTGAAACTTGACAGTACCGCTAAAATACAGGTGCATGTGGGCGGAGTTTACGCCGATAAAGAAAAAAGTATGGAACGGTTTATAGGGCGATATAACGGTCTTAATAAGGCCATTAAAAGAAGACTGGTAATAGAAAACGATGAAAAAAGTTATAACCTTTCAGAATGTCTGAAAATAAGTGAAAAAACGGAAATTCCGGTTATATTCGATTATTTTCATCACGAACTTAATAATAACAGCCGTGAATTATACGTATGCTTTGAAAAATTTACAAAAACATGGAAAGCTGAAGATGGATTACCAATGGTGGATTACAGCTCTCAGAAGGAGGGAAAATCAAGGGGGACCCATATAGAATCAATAGATCTGGATCATTTTAAGAAATTTCTTAAAGATACAGAAGACTTTGATTTTGACATAATGCTGGAGATAAAAGATAAAGAAACAAGCGCCTTAAAGGCTGCGGATATTTTAAAGTATGATAAAAGGTTTATTCATAAGGAATTGTGAAATAAAAGGTAGATCCCTTCCCAACTTCTGATTCAACCCAAACATATCTTCCATGACATTCCATAATTCTTTTTACAATTGCCAGTCCAATTCCTGCCCCTTCATATTTCCCTATAGGATGTAATCTTTTGAATACTCCAAATATGCGCTTGATGTATTGTTCTTCTATTCCTATTCCATTATCCTGCACACTGAAAACGTGTTCACTGCCTTCTTTCCTTGCTGAAATATGAATTTTTGGATTTTCATCCTTTTTACGGAATTTAAGTGCATTTCCTATTAAATTTTGAAACACACTAGTTATCTGCTTTTCATCTGCAAAAACTACTGGCAATGGATCATGGGTAATTTTGGCGTTACATTTTTCAATGGAGGATTTTAAATTAGATATAGCATCTTCAAGGGATTCTTCGCTACTAAATTTTTTAAATTTATAGTCTTGGGTTCCTGCACGTGAATAATCCAGTAATCCTTGAATCATGCTTTTCATTCTTGTTGCTCCGCTTACCATATACTCCAGAAAATCATCAGCATCCTTATCAAACTTACCTCCATAACGGCGCTTCAGGAGACCAGCATAACTGGCCATAGTTCTAAGCGGCTCCTGCAAATCGTGACTAGTAATATAAGCAAAACTCTCCAATTCTTTATTGGAACGTTTTAGTTCATCTATAATTACTTTTAGTTTATTTTCAGCCTCTTTTATTCCTGTAATATCTCTTGCTGCTGCAAATACCCCAATAACTTCACCAGATTCATCTCTATAGACTGATGCATTATATAAAACAGGTGTTAAATGCCCATTTCTATGTCTAATTTCCAGTTCATAATCCCTGACTTCTCCTTCTCTAAATACGTGCTGATATCCCCTTCTAGCTTTTTCAGGCTCTGTAAAGTAATCCGAAAAATCAGTGCCAATTAAAAAATCCCTACTAAAACCCGTAACGGTTTCTGTAGATGCATTAACATCCGTAATTTTACCATCAGGGCCAATAGTAACCAAAGGATCTCGACTTGCTTCAATCAAGCTTCTGTTATAATTATAGGATATTTTTAACGATTCATTAGCTTCTTCCAGTTCTGCAGTACGTGCTTCAACCTGTTCTTCTAAATTATCATGCGCTTTTTTAAGGGCATTGCTGGAAAGAAGTCTGTCCATGGCGATTGATATATGATCTGCAACCGTCTTCATCACTTCTACCTCTTTACCAGTGAACTGGGTGCGTGATTTGGTTCCAAATAAAAGAGTGCCTATAATCTGACCTTTAATCATCAAAGGATGGCATGAGTAGGCCTGTAAACCATATGATTTTACGATATCTGTATTTTCATCTGGCGTTTCTAAAATATTTTCTGCAATGATTCCCCGTGACTCAAGAGCTGCACATCCAAAAACTGAAGCCCCATAATCCATCCATTTAATTTTATTCGCTTCTTCTTCAAGAATTCCACCATACGCATTCAAATGAAGACATCCTTTTTCTTCATCTACCATATAGTTGAAGAAAACATCACAGTGGAGAAACTGCATCGTTTTCTGGCAGAGATCGTCAATAATGGTTTGGGGACTTTCGCTGGTAAGCAGTCTGCTGGTGACATCTATTAAAAGTTCATTACGCTGCTGACTCCATAAAAGAGCTTTCTCTGCCTGTTTGCGCTCGGTAATGTCATGAACCATCCCTACTGATCGGATGATCTGACCTGATTCATCACGAATGTGTTCACATTTTTCATAGACAAAACGAATCTCACCAGATCCTCTTAAAATCCGATGTTCAATTTCATAAGTGTCTTTTTCATCACGTAATGAACCAAAATATGCTTCATCCACTGCCTGGCGGTCATCAGGATGTACTGCTTCAAGAAAAGCCCCATATGTAGCTTTAAATTCCTGCGGCTTAAGGCCAAAGATCCTGTATACCTCATCTGACCAGAATAAATGGTTGTTAAGGAGATCAAGCTCCCAACTACCAATATGTGCAATTTCCTGGGACCTGTTCATCCTTTTCTCGCTTTCCTCTAACTCATGGTTAATGCGTATTAAACCTTCACCCTGCTGTCGAAGTTTTTCATTGGCTATTTGAAGTTCTTCATTTAAAACTTCCAGTTCCTCAGCAATTTGCTGGGTTCCTTCTAAAAGGCCTTTAATTCGTTCTTCCGATTTTTTACGCTCAGTAATATCGCGTGCTACATGAACGCTTCCCATAATTTTTCCCGCTGAATCATAAAGCGGTGATGCGCTGACAATGAAATCACCACCTAAAACTTCTTCATGAATTTCTGTGGTGTGTTCAAGCCCATCAGAAAGCAACTGGCTATGCGGACAGGGAGAAGGAGATTCTCTTGCTCCATGAACAGCATAATAACAGGGCAGACCAACACATTCATCTGGAGTAACGCCTAATTTCGCGGCCATGGCTTTATTTGCACGAATGACTCTGTGTTTTCTGTCAAGTATGGCTATTAAATCTGGGACTGCGTTAAAAGTTTGTTCCCAATCCTTTTTAGCCTGAATAGCTTCATTTTTTGTCTGTTTATTCTCAGAATTTTCAATCAAATCCCACTTCCCCTCACGCTTAGTAAGGGCAAACTCATGATTATTGACAACATCTATGATTTCCGCTGCTGTACACTTATCCAGGCAATATGTACAGAGGGCTATCATTCGATACTTACCTATTACGTTATTTATAGCCTCTTCATAATCAACAAAATCTTTCCAGCCTTCTTTTTCAAGCCAGAACGTATTTCCAGTCAGTCTTAAACCTTCATAACCCTTGGCAATGGCCTTATTCAGCTTGGAAATCCAGCCGTTCAGTATTCTATTTGAATCGAAATCACCATCTATTACATACCATTCGGTATAGGGAATGATTTCGATCTGTCCTTTCTCCAGATAATAATGAATATCCGGAACTGCTTTTTCCAGCGCTTCTTTTGCTTCCTCTACTGAAAGAGGTTCAGATGTAACCCACATGCAAAATTCGTTATTTTCAAGACCTGCTTTAAAGTAAGGGACAAGAACATCAACTAAATCTTCTTTTGTCTTGTAAAACTGGCAGAAATGAGTCCCCCATGGAGTATCCCCAACTAGGTCAATACCTGACTTTCTCAATTCCATTTTATTTTCCCCTTTAATGCCTTCTTAATGGAACATCAGCGCTTAAAACTCCCCTTTTTTTATGATAATAATCGGTTTTAAAAATAATTGAATAAAGTTTGTCATAGTTACTTTAATCTTTTACTATTTAAAGGTGAATAGTGAACTATTTAAAACCAGTATTTCTGTATTTAAATTGTTTGTGATTGATAACTCATAAAAATAGGATGTATGGTACTTTTTTGAGAGAAAAATAATTGATTTATGTTTCATGCAAATATTTGCTTTAAAATAAGGAACAAAGGGGATACTAATAACTTAAAATCAGAAATTTTAGTGCCGGGGGCGGGATTCGAACCCGCGGCCTCACGGTATCCCAGGAAAAAGTCAGAGCACTGCTTAAATACCCTATGAGCCGTGCGCTCTAACCAGCTGAGCCACCCCGGCGTGGCTTTTCATACATTTCTTTTTATCATTTAAAAATGTTTCTATAGAGAAAATTAAAATTAAGTAATTTAAATTATTTAACCTTATTTATCTTAAAACATGCCCCATATCATTTGATGAATTTAAGTTTTTTATCTACCATACACATTGCATTATCTTTTAAAATTACTCTCTGGGCTTTATGTTTCCCTGATTTAACAATTACCCTAACATCAGATATCCTTCTCGCCTCTCCAATGACTCTATCGCCCTTTATGATATTTCCTTTATTGGTATGAACCCCGGACATTTAAATCCCTTTTAAACGGCCTTCTTTTTCTAATTCATCTGTTATTTGGCCAACCAATTCAAGATCAAGCTCAAGATCTTCTGCCACTTCAGATATGTAAGCCTCATCATAGCTCCGGTAATACCCTAAAATATCCTTTTTTGCAGTTTTATAATCAACATCTCTAAGTTTGATTATCTTTGTGGCCATGAGTTTATCTCTAACAGATTCCCTTATAAAATCAGAAACGCTTAGATATATTCCTGCTTCTATGAGATCTGATATTTCCTCGTATTCTCGAGGTGTTAATTTAGTGCCCACTGTTTTTGCACTTTTTATTTCTTCATGTTTAACTGCCATGAGTAGTTATATATGGTTAACCATATATAAAATTATTTGTCAGTTACTGTTAACCATAAAAAGGGTTAATTTCAATTCATTCAGACCATAATTAATTTTATATACTTATTTTGATTTTAAAAATGAATATTTAAATAAGACTATTAATAAACTATGCTTAATTTAGAACTTAATAAATCTTTTAGTGCTTACAATCAGTTTTAAAGTGTAATGGAGGATAAAATGGCAAAAAAAGGTTCCAACGGGGCAAATCTTGGTTTTGAACAGACACTGTGGCAGGCAGCAGACAAATTAAGGAGCAACATGGACGCTGCCGAATATAAACACGTTGTTCTGGGTTTAATTTTTCTTAAATACATTTCTGATGCATTCAGCGAGTTGCATAATAAGTTGGAGAAAGATAAATTTGCAGATCCTGAAGATCCTGATGAATACAGGGCTGAAAATGTTTTTTGGGTCCCACCAGAAGCTCGCTGGGATTATTTAGAAGGAAGAGCAAAGGATCCAGAAATTGGGAAGCTTATTGACGATGGTATGCATGCAATAGAACGTGACAACCCTGATCTTAAGGGAGTGCTCCCCAAAGACTATGCAAGGGAAGCGCTGAGCAAACCGAGATTAGGAGAACTGATCAGTTTAATTGGAACAATTGGACTTGGAGATAAGGAAAGCAGAAAAAAAGACCTCCTAGGAAGGGTTTATGAATATTTCCTGGGTCAGTTCGCCGCTGCTGAAGGTAAAAAAGGAGGGCAGTTTTACACTCCAATGAGCATCGTTAAAATCCTTGTTGAAATGATAGAACCATATGAGGGAAGAGTTTTTGACCCCTGTTGCGGCTCCGGAGGAATGTTTGTCCAGAGTGAGAAGTTCGTTGAATCTCATGGTGGAAAGCGGACAAAGCTTTCCATATTTGGACAGGAATCCAACCAGACAACATGGAGACTGTGCAAGATAAACCTTGCAATAAGAGGAATTGACGCAAATATCCAGTGGGGAGACAGTTTTCACCAGGACATGCATAAAGACCTGAAAGCCGATTATATACTGGCAAACCCACCATTTAACGATAAAGACTGGAGAGGAGAACTCTTAGAAAACGATGTACGCTGGCAATACGGTGTGCCGCCTAAAAGGAACGCCAACTTTGCCTGGGTGCAGCACTTCATTCACCATTTAAACCCTACAGGAATCGCGGGTTTTGTCTTGGCCAACGGTTCGATGTCTGCCGGCGGACAGGAAGGTAAAATAAGAGAAAAAATCGTTGAAAAAGACCTTGTGGACTGTATGGTTGCTTTACCATCGCAGTTATTTTATAATACCGGAATTCCCGCCTGTTTATGGTTTGTTACACGAGAAAAAGCAAACAGTAAATTTAGAGATAGGAGTGGGGAAGTTCTCTTCATTGATGCCCGTAAAATGGGAGAAATGATCGATAGAACTCACCGAGAATTAAATGATGAAGATATAGCAAAAATTGCAGATACTTACCATGCCTGGAGAGGTGAAGCCGTCGAACACGAAGTGTTCGGTGCATCGAAATCAGAGATTTCGAAAGGCGGAGAATATGAGGATGTTAGAGGTTTCTGCAAGTCTGTAAAGCTTGATGAGATAAGGAAGCACGGACATATCTTAACTCCCGGAAGGTACGTTGGGGTGGAGATTGAGGAAGAAGATGATGAAGTTTTTGATGAAAAGATGAAGAAGCTCACAGCAGAGCTTGGAGCTCAGTTTAAGGAGTCTGAGAAATTAGAAAAGGATATTAAGGAAAATCTAAAGATGATAGGTTATGAAATTTAAATTATTCATTAGTGGAAATCAGAATGAATTAAAGGAAGAACGCTTTGTAGTTAAAGAAGCAATAACCAACAATCATATTTTAAATGATTTTTTTGATGTTTTCCTTTTTGAAGATTTGCCTGCAAAGGGTAAAGACCCTGTTTCCACCTATATTGACGAAGTGGAAAAGAGCGATATTTATATTGGGATTATTGGTAATGTTTATGGAGAACCCAATGATGCTGGCTTATCCCCAACTGAACTTGAATTTCAAAGTTTTATTAAAGCAAATCCGCATAATGAAAGACTTATTTTTATAAAAGGAAAATCAGACGCAGATAGGGAAGAGAATACCCAAAAATTTATCCAAAAAGTAAAGAATTTAGCTACTTACAAGCGATTTGATGATTTAAATGATTTAAAAAGTTATGTTGAAGACAGTCTTACATTATTTCTGTATGATAAACACATAATACGCATAGAACCTTTTGATTTATCAATATGTGCTGAAGCGAGTTATGATGATATTGATGAAGATGCAGTTAAGGATTTCCTTGAAAAGAGAGCCACTGAATTAAATCTTGGCGTTCCATCAAGGCCAGTGAAAGATTTTCTTGTTGATATTTTAAATGTTGTAAAAGAAGTTGATGGTGAATTTAAACCCACAAATACAGGTATGCTCTTTTTTGGGAAAGATTCCGCTGAATTTATCCCTCAAAGCGAAATCAAAATGGCGCGTTTTAACGGAGTAACAAGACTCCAAACCATCGACAGCAAGGAGATAAGCAGAAGGATATATGAAATGCTGGATGAGGCAGAAATCTTTTTTAAAAGAAACACCCGCCTTGCAAATAAAATTGTAGGATTTAAACGTGTAGATATACCAGAATATCCATACGAAGCTGTTAGAGAGGCTTTAATTAATGCAATAGCCCACAGAGACTATGATCGTGAGGAATCACAGATCATGTTTTCCATTTTTGATGATAGAATTGAGATAAGCAATCCCGGCGGGCTTTTACCCGGTTTAAACATCCGCAAGCTTGAAGGGAAACATGCCACCAGAAATAAGAAAATATGTTCCATTTTTAAAGAAACTAAATATATGGAACGTTACGGCACCGGAATTATAAAGATGAAGAATTTGATGAGAGAACACGGCCTTGAAGAGCCGGAATATGAAGAAGAAGGAGATTTCTTCGTTGTTCGGTTCTATGGTCCAGGCGATAATATTCTTGATCTGGTTTCAAGCATTCCTGATGAGCAGATGACTGATTTAAAAGGGTTGGGATTGAATGATAGGCAGATAAAGGCCCTTGAGATGATGGTTAATGAAAATATGACTTTTACCAATAGTTTATATCAAAAAACATTTAATTTGGAGAGAAGAACTGCTTCAAGAGATCTTAAAAAATTATTAGATCTTAAACAGATTCGTAGGATTGGATCAGGAAGAGCAACAAAATATAAGGCAAGTTAAAAGTCATGTCCCATTAACCAGAAAAATGTCCTATTTAATGACCTATTTTTTAATGGCTCATTAAATGTTAAAATGTCCTATTAAATGTCCCAATAATATTTAGGTGAGACAAAAAACTGCATTATGAGACGAATGATGAAAATTAAGAAATGGCGCGAAAACCATATTTTTGGCGCGTATTCCGGCACATAAAATGAAATGTGAAAATATGGCGGCATGGAAAATAAAATTTGAATACAGAGCAGCAATTTATTTGGTGCATTTACGGTAAAAATGGTGCAATTCATGGTGCAAAAAATCAATATATGGCGCATAAAGTGGCGCACAAAAATGACACACAAAATTACATGAAAAATATGAGACAAAAAGTTGAATTCAATATTTCAGTGCTGCAATGGTGTATAGAATTCAATTTTGGTGCATATAACCAATAAAATCAACAATTGCATTAAACTGACCATAAACACATTAAAAACATTGTATTAGCTTAATAACACAATTTAGAATTAAAAGGCTTTAAAAAGAGATTAAGAAAAATATTGGTGGCTTGATTTATGAGTTATGAATTTGAAGAAGTTCAACCAGAAGAAATAAAGAGAAAGGTTGAAAATGCCATTAAAACGTTTATAAAAGAAGATGGTGTCCTTTTAAATATTAATGCCAGTGAAAGATCAATCGCTCATAAATTTGCCGAACATCTGCAAAGAGAATTCAAGGAATGGAATGTCGATTGCGAATATAACAAAGATAGTCATGATCTAACTGAATTAGATAGTAAACGACTTAATTCATGGAATACAGAGTGTAAAGGAATGGAAGAAAAGAAAAAAGGTACAACTGTTTATCCCGATATTATAATTCATCATAGACTTACTCAAGAAAATTTAGTAGTTATTGAAATTAAAAAGACATCCAATAGAGATGATGGATCTTGCGATAGAAAGAAGCTATGTGCCTTTATTAGAGAGTTAAAATACCATTATGGTCTTTTTATTAATTTTAAAGTTGGTAATTCTATTGGTATCCAAGAATTAGAGTGGTTTACAAAAGAAGAGTGTAAAACATGACTGAAAAATTTAAAGAAACATTTATAGGATCAATACCTCAAGAATGGGATACTGACAAACTTGAAAATCTTTGTAAAATCATTACTGATGGCTCTCATTTTTCACCTAAAGAATATACTGGTGAAAATGGAAAAATAATAGCTACAGTAAAAAATATGGATGATTTTGGCTTTAATATTAATTCTTGCAAAAGGATATGTGTTAAAGATTATGAAACTTTAGTTAAAAATGGCTGTAAGCCAGAGAAAGGAGATGTATTATTCTCAAAAGATGGAACTATAGGTCTGACTTTTGTCTATGATGATGAAATAGAATTAGTTTTACTTTCATCCATTGCTATTTTAAAAGTTAATGACAGAATTAACCCTTATTTTTTAAAATATTATCTTCAAGATAAAAAAACGCAAGATCTTATAAAATCAGGGCATACATCAGGTTCAGCATTGCCTAGAATTGTATTAAAAGATTTAAAATTGCTAGAGGTTGTAGTTCCCCCAATTAATGAACAAGAGCTAATCATTAAACATCTTTTAGCGCTAGACCAAAAAATCGAACTCAACCAGAAAATGAACCAGACCCTCGAAAAAATCGGGCAGGCAATTTTCAAGCACTGGTTCATGGACTTTGAATTCCCTGATGAAGACGGCAGGCCGTATAAATCAGGCGGCGGCGAAATGGTTGATTCTGAGCTTGGAGATATACCTAAAGGTTGGAAAATTGTAAAAGTTGGGGATTTAATAGAATTAATTTATGGTAAGGGTCTTACTAAAAATAAAAGAAACCCAGGAGAGATTCCAGTATATGGTTCAAATGGAATTACTGATTATCATAATGAAGCTTTTGTAAACGGACCAGGATTAATTATTGGTCGAAAAGGGACTGTTGGCAAAATTCACATATCCTATGGGGATTTTTGGCCAATTGATACAACATATTTTGTTAAATCAAAAATAGATTCAATAATGATTTTTTGGTATTATCTTTTAAATTCTTTAAACTTAGATAAAATGAATGTACATAGTGCTGTTCCTGGTTTGAATAGGAATGATGTTTACGAAATTTTAATAGCAATACCTAATGATAACTTATTTTACAAAATTGAAGAAATATTAAAATCTTTACATGATAAAATAGATCAAAATGATAAACAAAGCGAAAATTTATCCCAAATTCGCGATTCACTCCTCCCCAAACTCATGTCAGGCAAAATCAGACTAAACAAACCAATTAATTCTAATCAGGAATTATCTAAAGAATTAGAGGCATAAAATGAGTTCAAATTTAGATGAAGACGCAATTGAAATAGCAGCCCTCGAAATCCTCGATGAATTAGGATACGAAATCGCATACGGCCCCGACATCTCGCCAGACGGAAAATTCTCCGAAAGAGAACTCTACTCAGACGTTGTCCTCGTTGAAAGACTGCGAAATGCCATCTACAAACTAAACCCAGAAATTCCGCCAATTGCAAAAGAAGAAGCCGTCAAAAAAATTCTAAGAACAGAAAACCCCCATCTACTTGTTAACAATGAAAGATTCCATAAAATGCTTGTAAACGGCGTTATCGTGGAATACAGAAAAGACGAAGGCACAGTCCACGATATTGTACACATTTTTGATTTTGAAGACCCACAAAACAACGACTTCCTGGCCGTTAACCAGTTCACAGTTATTGAAAATAACAACAACAGAAGGCCGGACATCATTTTATTCGTTAATGGCCTGCCCCTTGTCGTTGTGGAACTTAAAAACCCCGTAGATGAAAAGGCAACCATCAAAAAAGCCTTCAACCAGATCGAAACCTACAAAGAACAGATCCCCTCATTATTCCAGTTCAACGAGATTTGCATTATAAGTGACGGAATCGAGGCAAGAGCCGGGACAATAACCTCCAAATGGGAACGTTTCATGCCCTGGAAAACCATCGAGGGCGAAAAAGAAGCAGTAAAAGTAATGCCCCAGATGGATGTTCTCTTCCGCGGGATGTTCCAAAAAGAAGTTCTGCTTGACATCATAAGACATTTCATCGTTTTTGAAAAGGAAAAGAAAAAAATCACCAAAAAAATCGCTGCATACCACCAGTACCACGCTGTAAACAAGGCAATTAACGCCACAATTAAAGCATCATGCCCACACGGCGATAAAAGGTGCGGGGTGATCTGGCACACCCAGGGGTCAGGTAAAAGTCTTATAATGGCATTTTACACCGGAAAACTTGTTTTATCCCTTGAAAACCCCACAATCGTGGTCATAACCGATAGAAATGACCTCGACGACCAGCTTTTCGGCACTTTCAGCAGCTGCCAGGATTTATTAAGGCAGGAACCAGTGCAGGCCGATTCAAGGGAACATCTGCAGGAACTTTTAGCCGTCTCATCCGGCGGAGTTGTTTTCACCACCGTCCAGAAGTTTTTCCCAGAAAAGAAAGGAAAGAAATACCCGGAACTTTCTAATAGGCGAAATATTATCGTTATTGCCGATGAAGCCCATAGAAGCCAGTATGATTTTATAGACGGCTTTGCAAGGCACATGCGCGATGCACTGCCTAATGCCTCTTTTATTGGTTTTACTGGAACTCCCCTTGAGCGCGGCGATAAAAATACAGTTAATGTGTTCGGTAATTATATTGATATTTACGATATAGAACAGGCGGTTGAAGACGGGGCAACTGTAAGGATATTCTACGAAAGCAGACTTGCAAAGCTGGAATTTAAGGAAGATAAACGGCCTACAATTGACCATGACTTTGAATATGTAACTGAAGGGGAAGAAATAGCAAGGAAGGAGAAATTAAAGAGTAAATGGGCCAGATTTGAAGCTATAGTCGGGAATGAGAAAAGGATTAAACGCGTGGCCCAGGATATTGTGGAACACTTCCAAAACCGGCTGGATGCAATGGAAGGAAAAGGAATGGTTGTCTGCATGAGCCGCCGTATCTGTGTTGACCTCTACAATGAAATAATTAAATTAAAACCAGAATGGGAAGATGAAGAGGACGATAAAGGCTTCCTTAAGGTCATTATGACTGGAAGTGCAAGCGATCCAGTAGATTGGCAGCAGCACATAAGAACAAAACAGAGAAGAAAAGAATTAGGAGATTTATTTAAAGATCCAAATACTGACTTTAAACTTGCAATTGTACGGGACATGTGGCTTACCGGATTTGACGTTCCAAGCCTGCATACAATGTATATCGACAAACCAATGAAGGGACACGGCTTAATGCAAACAATTGCCCGAGTTAACCGCGTCTATAAAGATAAACCCGGGGGACTTATTGTTGATTACCTTGGAATTGCGGCAGAACTTAAAAATGCGCTCTCCCAATACACCGAAAGCGGAGGAAAAGGAAAACCAACCCTTGATCAAGAAGAAGCAGTTGCAGTGATGCTTGAAAAATACGAAATAGTCCAGAACATGTTCTTTAATTTTGATTACAGCGATTATTTCACTGCAAAAGTTTTGGATAAGATGCAGATTATCAGAAATGCTGAAGAACACATACTCGCACAAGATGATGGTGAAAAGAGGTTCTTGAAATATGTTAATGAGTTGTCAAAGGCATTTTCTCTTGCTGTTCCCCATGAAAAGGCCCTTGAAATTCGTGATGATGTTGGGTTTTTCCAAGACGTTAAATCAAACCTCGCCAAATTCTCCACAAGTACAGAAAAGTCTGGGGAAGAACTGGACTCAGCCATCAGGCAAATTGTTTCAGGGGCAATTGTATCTGATGAAGTTATTGATATCTTTGAAGCTGCTGGAATTCAAAAGCCCGACATTTCAATTCTCTCAGATGAATTCCTGCTTGAAGTAAAGGGCATGGAACATAAAAATCTTGCAGTAGAGCTACTCAAGAAGCTATTAAATGATGAGATTAAAACCCGTAAGAGAAAAAATGTAATTGAGGCCAGATCATTTGCTGAAATGCTTGAAAAATCAATTATAAAATACCACAATAAAAGCATAGATGTTATAAAGGTAATTGAGGAGTTAATGGAACTTGCAAAGAAAATGAGGGAAGCAAGAGACAGGGGGAAAGAATTAAACCTCACAGAATATGAAATTGCATTTTACGATGCTCTAGGAGTTAATGATAGTGCTGTAAAGGTTTTAGGCGATGAAACACTTAGAGAAATCGCAATAGAGCTTGCTAAAACTATAAGGAACAATATAACCATTGACTGGACTTTAAGGGAGAATGTTCAGGCCAAGCTCAGGGTTGCAGTTAAAAGGATTTTAAGAGCATATGGATATCCGCCGGATAAACAGAAGAAAGCCGTTGAAACTGTTTTAGAACAGGCTAATTTGATTTGCAGGAATCTTGCTGAAGCCAAATAACTTAATTAATTCTTTTTGATATATTCAAGGGAATAAAACTAAAATCAACTTTTAACATAAGAAGAACTGTGAGAAATATAAACCCCATACCAGTAGAATCTCCATTAAAAGGGGAATGGATGGTCTTAAACAGCCCTGGCACTAAAGTTCCAAGTCACGGCACGGATTTTCTTGCAGTAACCTATGCTTTCGATCTTTTACAGGTTAATTGGAACCAAAACCCCCTTAAATTCTACAAAAAAAGCGTTTTAAGTTATTTTTTAGGCAGAGTGCATTTAAGTGATTGTTACTGCTACGGAAAACCTATTTATGCACCTATTTCCGGCACTGTGGTTGAAGCCCTTGACGGATACCCTGAACGCGACCCAGTTCAGCCCTTCCGCGATATTTCAGTCGCTTTTAAGAATGCATGGTTTTTTAATCCAAAAAAGCAGAGCATTCAGGATGTTGCGGGCAATTTTGTTATTATTCAGGGGAATGATGCCTGTGCAGTTCTTGTGCATATGAAAAAGGATTCTGTAAAAGTAAAAAAGGGCGATGAAATTAAATCTGGAGATTTAGTTGGGAATATCGGCCATTCCGGTAATTCAACAGCACCCCATCTTCATTTTCATCTCATGGATAGTCCTGATCCCCTCTTTGCTAAAGGTGTCCCCTGCTGTTTTAGGGAATATGAATTATATCTTAATGGTGGCTGGATTAAAATAGATAATGGAATACCAAAAAATAAGGATAGAATTCGTTTTGAATAATTTAATAATCTACTTCTATATTTTATTTGTACAAAGGATTTGTATTTTCAAAAATTTTCTGTTATAATCACGTTATAATGATTTAAACTCATATTTAAAATAGAATATGTATTTTAAAATATCCTTATCGCATAATATAGAAATACATAGAAATTTATAACCAAAATGGAATACATATCCATATAATAAAAAATATAGAATTCATGATTCACTTGAATCGCACCTATAAAGGTATAAATAGAAAAAAGCCAAAAATTATTTGTTGATTAGCATAAAATCAAATTTTAAGGCATAAAGGAGGCTTAAAGAGTGCCGCTTCTGGGAAATATGAAATTTATCAATTTTGCAGTTAAAGATCTGCATTATCAGTAAAACACAATAAGTATAATTATTATATTATTAGCAGAAGTTATGATTCTTGAGGTTTTTTATATGGATTATCCGGACAAAATAGCCGAAGAGATATTCTCCAACACCCATTTCATGATAGCTTATATGGATAAAGAATTTAATTTTATCAGGGTGAACAAAGCTTATGCAGAGGCTAACGGGAAAAATTCTGAATATTTCATAAATAAAAACCATTTTGAATTATTTCCAAATCTCGAAAATGAAAGAATATTTAAGAATGTTGTGGAGACTGGCGAATCATATAGTGCTTATGCCCGGCCTTTTGAACACCCATATTTAGGCCTTACTTACTGGGATTGGGATTTACAACCCATAAAAGATGCTGCTGGAAAAGTTGAAAATTTAATTTTAAGTTTAATCAATGTAACGCCCTATAAATTTGATGAAAAGCGCTTTAAAAGAGATCAAAGCAGGGAACTTGAAAAACTGGTTGAAGAACGTGCCAGAGATTTAGAAAATGAGATCAATGAGCATAAAAAAGTAGCTGAAAAATTAAGAGAGAGTGAAAACCGATACCATAGTTTATTTGAGGATAACCATGCTACAATGCTGTTTATAGATCCAGATACTGGGGACATTGTTGATGCTAATCCTGCTGCAAGCTCATTTTACGGCTATGATATAGAAGAATTAAAAAAAATGAAAATTACAGATATTAACGTGCTAACAGAGGAAGAAGTCTTTAATGAAATACAAAAAGCACGAATCAAGAAAAAGAATTATTTTTCATTTAAACATCGTTTAGCCAGTGGAGAAATTCACAATGTGGATACATACAGCGGCCCCATAACATTTAGTGGTAGAAATATCCTTTATTCTATTGTTCATGATGTTACAGAACGTGAAAAAGCTCAAAAAGCTCTTCAAATGGAACGTGAACTTTTAGGAACCATAATTGATGCAATACCTGTAATGATTACTATCTATACACCTTCAGTGGAGAATATTCAGGTGAATAAGGCCTTTGAGAAAATAACTGGCTGGAGTAATGAAGAAATTCAAGAACTGGACATTATGAAAGCAGTTTATCCTGATCCAGACTACCGGCAGGAAGTTGCTGAATTTATGAATTCCATATCTGGATGGAAAGACATCAAAATGACCATCAAAGATGGTTCAAAAATAGCATCATCATGGGCAAATGTTCCTATTCCAGACGGCCGTCAAGTAGGGATAGGTATTGATATCAGTCAGAGAAAGCAAATGGAAAAAGAATTAAGAGAAGCCCGTGATAAACTTGAAGAAAAGGTTCAAGAGCGGACGATTGAACTTGAAGAAGCTTATGAAGCCCTGAAAGAAAATGAAATGCAGCTTAAAGATCTGGTGGCTGATCTGGAGCGTTCCAACGAAGAGCTACGTAGTTTTGCTTATATTACTAGTCACGATTTGCAGGAGCCGCTTAGAACTATGGCCAGTTTTTCACAACTTCTGGAAAGGCGTTATAAAGGACGGCTGGATAGTGATGCCGACGAGTTTCTGGATTTCATTATAAACGCCGCAGTTAGAATGAAAGAGATGATTCAAGGATTACTGGATTATTCACGTGTTGAAAGGGAAGGAAAAGAATTTATAAAGACAGATATGAATTTAAAACTTGAAAAAGCCGTTTCTAACCTTAGATCCGCTATTGATGAATCCAGTGCCATAATTACCCATGATGACCTCCCAAAGGTTTTTGCAGAACCTGATCAGATGGTTAGAGTGTTCCAGAACATTATAGGTAATGCAATCAAATTTAGAAAGGCAGATGAACAGCTTAAAATTCATATTTCAGTCAGAATAGATAAAAAGAGGAGAGAATGGATATTTTCAGTATCTGATAATGGGATAGGGATGGAAGAAAAATACGCCGACAGAATATTCGAAGTTTTCAAGCGTTTGCACACAGTTGATAAATATGAAGGGGCAGGAATTGGTTTAGCTATTGTTAAAAGGATAATTGATGCTCATGGCGGGTATATCTGGGTTGAATCCAAACTAGGCAAAGGATCCACTTTTTACTTTACTATACCATTTAAACAGAGTTAAATCCTCATATTAATTCCAGTTACATTTTTTTGAATTTTTTCTTTAAATAACAATTTTTTTAGATGGATTTTAATTTATTAATTCCCCAATCTCGTCAGCTACTTTCCAGTGCTTGCCTTTCTTTTCATTTCTCCGTATTAACCATATCCCAATCGCTGCTCCGACTATACCCCCAGCAGTATCTGTGAAGAAGTCATTCATAGTATCATCCAGAGGATCCTGTGTTGGCGAACCCTGCATTTGAGTGTTACCTGTAATCTTCCCCAGAGGACCATCAGATAAGTACGTATCATAAGTATATTCTCCCATTTCAAGTATAGCCCCAAAACCAATGGTCATAATTATAATAACAAATGCCATAACACCATATGATGCTTTAAGCTTACCATAGAAGTACATAGTATAAACAACCATCATACCAATTAATGCAATATATAATGGCAGCATAAAATGCATGAAATTATCATAATGTGGGAGTTTAACATATAATCCGAGCGCATCCCCACCAACAAGCTCAAAAAGCACCATTGCCAGTAATAAAAGCTCAATTTCTACTGGTAGTGCACGTATCCTACCTTTTGTGAAGAATGCGGGTGCATTGATTATTGCAAGCGCTATCAGAATCAATAAACCGAATATTCTTTCAGCACCGTTTGCACCGCCGAAAATCAAAATATAAACACCAGAAATTAAAAGAAAAATCCTTAATATTCGAAGCAAATTCCTCTGGAGAGGGCTCATATCTTCCTGATCTGGATTTAAAAAACTCATTGTTATCACCCGATAATGTATTCTATAATTTAATAGAATTTTACTGATTAATGGTTTTAGATGTATTATATAAATAATTTGTTGTATTTTAGAACTTCAATTTAAAATCTTCATATTTTAATATACAATCAGAATCTAAATAACTATAGTTTACGTTTTTACATGTCTAAAAACCCTTAAACCAAATTTATACATTTAAAAATTAATATTTATATAAATTTCAATGATTTATGAAAGTTTTCCAGTTTATTTTACTTTTTAGATTTTTATCCTGAATTACAAGAGTATATGCTCTTTAATAATTTTTAGTAAAATATAATACCTAATATTATCAAACATAGTTATATTAGAATTAAAGAGTTGCTGGATACTTAAAAATGAGAGGTTGAAAAAACCCGTCAAAACTTCAAAAATTCTACGAATTTTTGATAGCTTAGGTTTTTGAACCACAAATTTTTTAAAAATTTTGAGGTTGAAGAAAATCTACGATTTTCTGAACCACAATAATATAAAATTATTGAGGTGGTAATATTGCAGAAGATGATAAGTGCATTGATTTTTATTATTCTTGGTCTGATAGTTCTGGCTTTTCCCCTTTTAGGAGTTATACCCCTTAGCATTTTAACTGGTTTTTCAGTGCTATTTTTGGGTATAGGTCTGTTACTAACCGGGATATCATTCATAGGTGAAAACGCAGTTATGGGTATTATCGATGTGATTTTAGGGATACTTGCCCTGATTCTCGGTCTTGGATTTATTTTCAACCCTGCTCTGTTCAGTTTTGTAGCTGGTTTATTTGTATTTATTGCAGGTATATTCCTGATAATAGCAGGTATTTTTGATACAGTGAATAAAGCCGGTGGAACCAGATGGTTAGGCATATTAAATTTAGTATTAGGTATTATTTATCTAATAGTTGCTATCTTTATAGCAAATCCACTAGTTTTAGGGGTATTAATTGGTTTATGGCTTTTAATTGTTGGAATATTGATGTTATTCCAGAAAGATTAAAACCAATTCAGCAACTCTTTTTTTAAATATATTTAAAATTTAATTTTTTATTAAATGCTTTAACTTAGTTATTATTACTCAGTATACTGAATTCAAAATGTTATATTAGAAATGTTTAAAGGATATAGGTAGATTTATTAATTTAAAGAAATAATTAGCAAGTAAGATCAAAAATTATGTTTAAAGGTGAAAAAAAATGAACTGTCCAAATTGCGGAGAAGAAATTGGAGATGCTAAATTTTGCCCCAGTTGTGGGGAGAAAGTTGAAGAAGTTTCCGCTCAGAAATACTGTCCAGACTGTAACATAGAAGTTGGTGAGGCTAATTTTTGCCCTGACTGCGGCGGTAAAACAGAGCCAATTCCAGAAGATGTTTATGAAGAACCTACCTATACTACCAGTAAATACACAATACAGGAATTTTTAGATAAAACTGCTGAAAAAGTGGTTGGAGAAGAAGTTTTCGAACTTGAAAATCCCTATCTGCTGGATATCAACTTAAATGGGAAAGTATGGACCAAATGGGGGGCTATGGTAGCATACACTGGTGATGTTAAATTTAAAAAACAGAGCTCCCTTGAGGGTGGTATCAGCAAATTCGTGATGAAGAAAGTAAGCGGTGAAAGCAGTAAACTCATGTCAGCAAAAGGACAGGGACATGTATATCTTGCTGATAACGGAAAGAAAATCACCATTTTAAATATGGAAGGCAATAGATTATACGTTAACGGGAACGACATCCTTGCATTTGAAGAAACCATTGATTGGGATATAAAAATGATGTCTGGTGCAGGTGCAATGCAGGGAGGCCTTTTCAATATGAGGCTTGAAGGATATGGGATGATTGCAATAACAACTCACTACACCCCAATAACACTTGCAGTAACTCCAGACCGACCTGTTTTCACAGATCCTAACGCTACTGTGGCCTGGTCTGATGGTTTATCCATTGACTATAAAACAGACGTTAATTTAGGTACTTTATTCGGCCGTGGAAGTGGTGAAACATTCCAAATGGCATTTAGAGGAAATGGTTTTGTAATTGTTCAGCCTTTCGAAGAGATCGCTGGCGGTTACGGTCAAATATAAAAAAAAATAAATTATATGGGATTTTAAATCCCATAAAAACTATTTTAATAGTATCTAACTTCATTTAATTACTAATTTTACTAAAATAATTTTCAGACATTATGGAGAAAAATATTTAAGGATATCACCAAAAAACAAATACTGATTTTTTCAATTCACAAAAAAAGAGGATTTCAATGATAAACATATATGAACGCTCCCTTGCCGGAAAAATTACCAGAGAAGATGCTCTAAAACTCTTGGACTCAAATCCATTTCAGCTTTTTGATTTAGCGGACAGACTACGTAAAGAGATTGTCGGCGATGAAGTTACCTTTGTTACAAACAGGAACATAGATATAACAGATCGCTGCATGATTGGATGTGCATTCTGCTCATTTAGAGACAGTATAGGATATGAAATGACAACCGAGGAAATATTACAGAGCATCAAAGAAGCAAAAGACATAGGAGCTACCGAAATCTGCTTATTTGGTGGAGTAATGCCACATATGACAGTAGAATACTATTGTGACCTTATAAGCACCATCAAATCTAATTATGATATTGAACTTCATGCTTTATCTCCTGTAGAAGTTTATCATGCGGCAAAATCATCGAATATGTCCATAAAAGAAGCATTAAAAGCTTTTAGATATACAGGACTGGATACAATGACCGGTGCATCAGCAGAAATTCTCATTGATGAAGTTAGAGCCATAATATGCCCTAAAAAAGTTTCCACTGCCCAATGGGTTGACATAATTAAAGAAGCCCATAAAACAGGCATTCCCACCACATCCACCATCATGTACGGTACTGTAGAGACATGGGAGGATCGTATTGAACACCTATTTATTCTTCGCGATATACAGCGTGAAACCGGAGGATTCACAGAATTAGTTCCCATGACTTTCCTGGGGGAGAATAACGAGACTGGAAATGAATCTGCAGGTGCAAGCGGTCTTGATGACCTGAAAATGCATGCAATTGCAAGGATAATCCTGGGCAGAGATATACCCAATATTCAGGCCTCATGGATAAAAATAGGAACCAGAATGGCTCAGATGGCATTATGCTGCGGGGCAAATGACCTTGGAGGCACCATGATGGAGGACAAGATATCAATAGCTGCAGGATCATCCCACGGTGAATATTTATCACGAGGAGAGATAGCTTCAATTATAAAAGCGATAGGACGTATCCCTGTAGAACGTACAACCACCTATAAACGTGTTAAGTTAAATGTATAATCCCATAGCATATATCTGAAAGAAAATAGTTAAAAATACAGGAAGGCTTTTTATAAGCTTCAAAGTTAAATTAATTACATCTAAAAATTTTATACAATCATGATTACTATAAATTAAGGGAGAGCCTGAAAATGCCAAAACGATATGAAGGAATGGCTTACTGGGAAATTGTAAGCAGGCAAATGGGAGTTGTGACCAAATCAAAACAAGAAAGAATTAAGGATGCCAAAATCACTGTTATCGGCTGTGGCGGAATTGGCGGTGCCACTACTGAAATGCTCATAAGGATGGGGATTGGAAACCTCAAAATAATTGATAAAGACACATTTAATGTATCTAATATTAACCGACAGCTCATGAGCAGCTTCTACAGTGTTGGAAAATCCAAAGTAAATACCACATATGAAATTCTAAAGTCAATAAACCCTTTTACAAATATTGAGGCAATTGAAGAAGAGGTAAATGAAAGTAATGTGGAGAGAATCATTGAAGGCAGCGATATTGTTATTGATGCCCTTGACAATCTCCTAACAAGAATTATAGTAAGTAGAAGTGCAAGAGATTCAGGTATCCCCTTTATTCATGGAGCAATTCATGGAACAAAGGGTCAGATGAGTGTTTTCACAGAAGATACTCCCACCTATGAGGAACTGTTCAAATTACCTTCTCTTGGAAAAGATTTAACTGAAGATGTGATATCGGAAGTTAATGCTATGGGCGCTGAAGTGCCCCCTGTTATCGCCCCAATTCCAAATATTGTTGGCTGCTTACAGGCATTTGAAGCTTTTAAACTCATTACCCTGCAGGGAGAGCCTGTCATGGCGCCAGATGTTTTGATATTCGATCTTTTAGGTAAGGAACCATTTTCAACCGTCAGATTTTAATTTTTGTCTTGAAGAAATGTCTTGAACTTTATTCATGTTTATTCTGATAAACTGAACTTTTTATTATGTTTTAATAGATTATATTGAACTTTTTTTAATGAATTCTTTTATTATATGGAAATGTTTTAATATTCAAAGAGTTATAGCTATAAACAGATATAAATGATTGAGCCTTTAAGCAATATAATGATCTTAAATTATTATATTATGGTTCAACAGGCTTTTTATAAGATTTAATTCATAAAAACTTTTTAAAGCCACGGGAGCTGAAAAAATGCCATCTAAAGAGGAAATACTGGAATACGTTATAGAAAACAACATAGAATTTATCAGATTATGGTTTACAGATTTAAACGGTCTTTTAAAAGGTTTTGCCATTACTGAGGATGAGCTGGAGAATGCTTTAAACAGGGGAATGGGATTTGATGGTTCAAGCATCACCGGTTTTCAGGATATTGAAGAATCTGATATGATTGCCATACCCGACCTTGATACCTTTGCAGTACTCCCCTGGAGACCTAAAGAACATCCCGTTGCCCGTATGATATGTGATGTATATCAAAAAGGTAACCCCTATGAAGGGGATCCGCGTTACATTTTAAAAAGAGCCCTCAAAAAGATGGACGAAATGGGATATGACCATTTCTACGTTGGACCTGAGCTTGAGTTCTTCTATTTTAAATCATCTGAAAAACCCGAACCCCTGGATAAAGGAGGATATTTTGATCAAAACCCATTGGATGTTGCCTCTAATTTAAGGAGAGACACTGTTTTATCCTTAAAAAAGCTGGGAATAAGGGTTGAATATTCACATCACGAAGCTGCTTCCTCCCAGCACGAAATAGATATTCGATATGACGATGCATTGAAAATGGCCGACAATATGATCACTTACAGAGTAACAGTTAAAGAGATTGCCACCCAGTATGGAGTTTATGCCACTTTCATGCCCAAACCATTGTTTGGAGAATATGGATCCGGTATGCATACCCATCAATCCCTGTTTAATGGAGAAAAAAATGCCTTCTTCGATCCTGAAGACCAGTATCACTTATCCAGTGACGCTAAAGCCTACATTGGAGGTATTTTACAACATTCATCAGAGATGGCCCCGATATTAGCTCCGTGGATAAATTCCTATAAGAGATTGACCCCAGGATACGAGGCCCCAGTCTATATTGCCTGGTCAAACAGCAATCGTTCTGCCCTTATCCGTGTACCTACATATCAGCCCGGCAGAGAAACTTCAACAAGGGTTGAGGTACGATGCCCGGATCCGTCTGGTAATCCTTATCTTCAACTTGCAATCATGTTAATGGCAGGATTAAAGGGAATAAAGGAAGAATGTGAGTTACCTGAGCCTATGGAACTTAATCTTTATGATTTAACTGAAAAAGAGAGATTAGAAAAGGGAATTAAAGCCCTACCAGGTAGTTTAGAGGAAGCAATTAAATATGCCGAAAATTCCCAATTGGTTAAGGAAACACTCGGATCTCACAGCTTTGAAAGGTTTATGTCATTAAAGAAAATGGAATGCGATGAGTACAGACGCCAGGTAAGTGATTGGGAAATAAAAAAATACTACCCAATTTTATAAATTAAATCCCCAGTTAATACTTTTTAAAGGATTTTAAATCTTTTATTTTAATTTTTTTTATTCATTCAGTTCCAATTTCTTTTACCTCCCGAAACATTTATATACGACTAAAAGGAAACATACTTCCGGTACGAATTTATTCTAATTATCACCGGAGGTAAATAATGTCAGACAAAATAGGACAGGTAATTGAAAATATAGAAAAATGCGGCACAAAATTTGTAAGGTTGCAGTTTGTGGATATACACGGAACGCCAAAAAACATGGCTATCCCACTGGTTAAACCAGATGATATTGAAGATATAATCAAAGATGGTCTTCTTTTTGACGGTTCATCTATTGAAGGATTTGCAGATATTAATGCAAGTGATCTAATCTTAAAACCAGACCCCAATACTTTCTCTTCCCTACCATGGAGACCAGAAGAAAAAGGGGCTTGCAGATTTATTTGCGACGTCTACTGGCCAGAAGGTCAGCCTTATGAAGGTGACCCACGATACATGCTTAAAAAAGCATTAGAAAAAGCTGAAAAATTAGGATATGAATATAATGTCGGCCCTGAGCCTGAATTCTTCATAATTGGTGAAGATGAAAACGGATATGTAGTTCCTCACGATCAAGGTGCTTACTTCGATGTTGAACCTGTAGATCAGGGAACAGATGTCAGAAGAGAACTCGTTTTAGGACTTGAATCATTAAAGTTCGATATTGAGGTAAGCCATCACGAAGTGGCTCCAGGTCAACATGAAATTGACTTTAAGTTTGATAAAGCTTTAAAAACAGCAGATGCAGTTATAACATTTAAACAGGCAATCAAAGCTATTGTTGACAACCTTGGATACATGGTTACATTCATGCCTAAACCATTCTTTGGAGAAAATGGAAGCGGAATGCACTGTCACCAATCCCTATTCAAAGATGGTAAAAACGTTTTCTATGATCCAGATACTGAAAGCCAACTTTCCGAAGAAGCTATGTATTTCATGGGAGGTCTTTTAGAACATTCACCTGCATTAACAGCTATTTGCGCTCCTACCATAAATTCATACAAAAGGCTTGTTCCAGGATACGAAGCACCTGTTTACATAGCATATGGTCTTAAAAACAGGTCAACTCTTGTTAGAATTCCTGCATCCCGTGGAAATGGTACACGTGTTGAATTAAGAATGCCTGACCCATCATGTAACCCATACTTGGCCTTTGCTGCAATGTTAGAAGCAGGTTTAGATGGTATAAAAAACAAAATTGACCCCGGAGAACCGACAGAAATTGATGTGTTTGCAAAAAGCATAGAAGAACTTGCAGAAATGGGTATAAACACTCTACCATCCAGTTTATGGGAAGCATATCATGCACTTGAAAAGGACGAAGTAGTTAAATCCACTTTAGGTGAACACATATACAACCAGTTCATGAATATAAAAAGAAAAGAATGGGATGACTACAGAATACAAGTATTCCAGTACGAATTAGACAAATATTTATACATCTAATTCCCCCTTCTTTTATTTTATTCATTCAAATTTTTTAAAATCAAAAATTTGAAGAAAATTGGAAATTTTCTGAACTACAAAATTCTTCGAATTTTTGTAAGTTTTAAATATTATTTTTATATTAATAGATAAATAGGAATAAGACTGGATATTCCGGTATGATTTTATTAAATATAATTAATTATGGTGATGAATGCAAAAATTATACTTTAACACAATTCTAATAGCTTAATATCTAAAATAAATACAATTCAAGATATTGAGGTTATAAGTTAAAAGAATATTTAGTAAATAATTGTAATATGGTGAAGAAATGCCTGATGAAACTGATCGTAAAATGATAGAAATCCTGAGGATACTTGCAGACCATGATAAAGTCCTTGGAGCAAAGACAATTGCCGAAGAACTAAAAAGGAAAGGTTACAATCTTGGAGAAAGGGCTGTGCGGTATCACATGCGTATCCTGGACGAAAAAGGATTTACAGAACGTATTGGATATGCTGGAAGAGAAATTACTGAAAAAGGATTAAAAGAGCTTGATAAAGGCCTTATTTATGATCAGGTAGATTTTTCTTTTTCCAAATTTGAGGGCATGATATATCAAACCTCTCTGAATCCAGATAACCTTAAAGGAACCGTGATTGTAAACACCTCCAGCATTATTTACGATGATAAAGTGGTTGATATAATCAAAGAAGTTTTCAGCAAAGGTATTGCAGTAAGTCCCTATGTTAAAATTTCTGATATGAATACTAATAAGGGCTCTAATGAAAAAGAAGTCAGACTGGACACCATTTGCGGAACCACAATCGACGGAATGCTCCTTAATGAAGGAATTCCTGTGATTCCACAGTATGGAGGTCTCGTAAAGGTAGAAGATTATGTTCCAATGAGGTTTACAGAACTTATTGCATATAAAAAGACATCAATGACTCCTCTTGATGCTTTTACAGCAAAAGAAATGACATCTGTCTTATCTGTGGCAAGAAAAGGGAATGGTATGATTCCTGCAAATTTCAGGATAATTCCCGCATCTGCAAGAGACCGTGCAGTAGAATTATTTAAGAAACTTGAAAAAATAGGTATATATGGGCTTTTAAAGATTGGAAAAAGCGGAGAATCTGTTTTAGGAGTTCCTGTTGTAGATGATATGGCGGGAATTGCTATAACCGGAGGAATATCTCCACTTTGTGCCGCAAAAGAGGCAGGTTGTTCTGTAAACATCAAATTAGCAGAGAATATAATGGAATTTAGAGAACTGGAAAAAATGACCCCTGTAGAAACTGTTTTAAAAACTACAGGTCCTGAAACAGCTGAAAAGGTTAAATTTTTACTTTCCAAGGCATGGAATCTGATATACAATGTTGATTATGATATTGAGTCCGGCAAAGGTAAGGTTATTGTAAACCTGTCTTATGTGAATAATCAGGATATTGATGATGCTGTTGAAATAATAAACAAAATATATGACTCTAAGCCAGAGTACTGCACTACAAAATACTTTAAATTGATTCCACATCCATATGAAGATAAAACAGGGATTGCAACTGTCTGCAGCCTTACAGTTGACGGGATATTAATTAAAAATAACATATTAACCACCCCAAAATATGGAGGAATCCTGGAAACAGAGGATAAGAACCCGAGATTCACTGAATTAACTGCATACAGCGGATCAAGCCTTGATCCTCACGAGATTTATATTTCAAAGGGCATGACATCTGTTTTAGATGCAATTACTGGAAGTGGTAGAATACTTGCAAGTTTAAGGGAAATTCCATATCTTGCACGTCCGGATGCTGTTGATATCATCGAAAAGCTAAAAGAAACAGGATTTTCTATATTGGATATTGGAAAACCAAGTGAATTACTGTATAATGCAAAGGTTGAACGATATCATGCCGGTATTGTGACGCCAGGAGGTTTAAACCCTATTGCAGCTTTAAATGAATCAGGTATTCAAGTTCATGCTAAAGCTGTGGAGACCATGATGGATATCTCCAAAATGGAAGAATTTTAAACTCTTTTTAATATTTAACTCATTTTTG
>JASEIM010000023.1 GCA_030017655.1 Methanobacterium sp.
GGTCTTGGAACCTTGTTAACAAGAATAACCAGGTCTTCATCGCTTTCATTGTACCAGCAATGTGGTATTTTTGCAGGGCTATCTATCAACGTATCTTTAGTCACTTCTTTTTTTTCATCACCAATTTCTACAATACCTTTACCTTCAAGAACATAGAAGAATACATCTACTGGTGTTATATGTCTTTTTAATGATTCTCCTGGTTTTAATGTCATATGGACTGCCATTGCATTTTCAGTATTGTATATTACACGTGTATCTACTCCATGGGGGTTTGAAGACAATTCAACATCTTTAATTTTTACTATTTTCATTTTATCACCTGAATTTTATTCCTTAATGCTAAATGAATAATCGATAGCATCTTTCGGGCATCTTTTTATGCATTCACAACATAATATACAGTTTGTATTATCCATAGTATTATAATTTACCATATTGCTAACATCTAATCCCATGGGGCATGCCTTATCACATACTTTGCAATCTGAACAATTATTTTGGTCACTTACTAAATGTAATGATGGTATTTTAATAATTCTTCCTAATTTAGAACCTATTATAAATAAAACCCCTACTGGACATAAATATCGGCAGTATGCTCTACTTCCCAATAAAGAAAATACACCAACTATTACAATGAAGAGTGATGCCATAATCAGTTTAATATTGCCTTCTGGAGCAAATAAGCTCACTTTATTCAATCCTCCAATCTTAAAGAGGGAAAAAGAAACCATTCCAATGAAAAATAGGAAAACAAGATATTTTAATTTATCTGCTTTTTTAGATTCAGGTTTCTTTTTTAATATATGGTGGCCTATAATTTCCTGCAATGCTCCATAGGGACATGTATATCCACAAGATGCAGATCTGCCTATAAATAATGATAAAATGAACCAGGCTGATACCAAAATCAAACTAGCTGTGATTATACCGTTACGAATGCCCCATCCCATCAAAACCTGCGAATAAAAATTAAATAATAATGGCAACATCATTACCAGCGCTATTAAAATATAGATTCGTAATCTAATTATTTGATTTTTCATTTAAATTACCTCTGCGCTAAATCATACGTTAAATTATCTTAAATGATCTTTAATTTCAAAATAACTGTGTTATGTTGATTTTTCGTATATTTTTTCTATTTAATAGATCAATATCCGTAATATTTAAATATTTTTTCACTAAATCAGTATAAAATGATAAAATAAGGAGGGATTTTTTATTTCAATAAAACAAGCCACAGTAAATGCATTGAAAATAATGGGACTTACAGAATACGAATCTAAAGCATATTTATCCTTAGCTTCTTTAATATCTGCCACAGCTTCAGAAATTAGTGATGCGTCTGGTATACCTCTTTCTAGAACATATGATGTGTTAAAAAGTCTACATAATAAAAATTTTATTGAGATTACCCGGGGTAAACCATTAAAATATACTGCGGTACCACCTCAAGATGTTTTTGAGAAATCAAGGGCAAAAATTAAAGAAGAACTGGATGAAGCCGAATCAGAAGTAAAAAATATTTATGAAAGTCAAATATCTAAGTCTCCAGCCCCTATATGGTTAATCTATGGGACAGATAAAATTGTAAAAAAAGAAATAGAGATTATTCGCCGTGCCAGGAGCTCATTACACATTGTAGAAGGATTCATGTTCCACGGGGAAGTTGAAAAATTAAATGATACTTTGAATAAATCATTAAAAAAAGGAGTTCAAACCAGAATAATAGCAGCACCCTACAGTATCACTGATGGAGAAAAAATAGACATCTCTTCGAATATTAATAAATTGGACTGTGAAATCAAGACCTTTCAAATACCTTTCATAAAGGCCATAATACGTGATAAAAAAGAAATGATGTTAATATTCTGTAAATTTAAAGACGAAACTGTAATATCCCAGACGGCAATAGGCGTATGGAACCAGTATACGGAATTTGTAGAAACAATAACTGATTTATATAATTTAGTATGGACAATGGGTCTGTTTAATAGAATAAGTTTGTAAAAGAGATATTGTGTTATAATATGGTAGTATGCCAGTTTTTGAGTGATATGGGGGATATAATATTTAAAAAATGAAAAATATTGAATATTAATCTATTAATTTAACTTACTTCTTGAAAACAAATCCTGTTAAAGTACCATCTATAACAAGATCAAAATTTACCTTATCAAGCCAGCCCGCTTCCCTGAACATGCCCATATAAGATAATCCAATAAGTTTTCCATCTTTTTTCAGTATCTTATCTATCATTTGATTTATTTCTTCAATTTTAACATTGGATTTTGGAATTGTTAACCCTCCAAGAAGTGCAACAACGTCTGCTTGAGGATCAGCAGGTTCAGATAACTGCATTCCCTCTGGGGTGATTTCAATCTTTTTAGCACTTTGAATGTCTGTCAATGGGATGAAAACAGATTCTTTATCTCTTATAGCATAGGCAAAAAGCTCGGCATAAGGAGTGCATACTCCAGGGGCTCCTGCAAATGTCACCTTTTTTGCATCTTTCACTTCTTCTTTGAATGCCATAAGATTTCCATTTATTCCTCTAAATTCCTTCATTTTTTCCATGATATCGGCTCCGCTAGTGGTTATTTTTCTTTAATGGATCGTTAATTAATGCGTAGGAAATAAGACCTATAGCCAGCACCATTATAACAATTTTATACATTGGTATCATATTTATCACATCTTTAGTTATCTAATCTGTATTTTTGAAGCTACAAGTCAAAAATATAAAAAATAAAAAAGAATACTTCTATTCTTTTAACATCTTCATTTTCTCTTTTGGAGTTAAATCTCCCACAATATCCTCTGGTAACCCGATTTTAAGGATTTTACCTCCTCTCATGAGGGCTGATCTATCACATACATCAAGTACAAAGTCCATATCGTGAGATATTATCAAAAAAGTCTGTTTAAGTTCTTCACGTGCTTTTCTTATTGAATCTGTTACCTGAACTCTTGTTATTGGGTCCATTGTACCTGTTGGCTCGTCAAGAATCACAACATTAGGTTCTTTAATCAAAACCTGAGCTAAAGCAACTCTATGGCGCTCACCACCACTTAGTTCATCAGGATATTTATCTAATAAGCTCATTGTGTAATCTTCATCAAATCCAACGGCTTTAAGCACGTATATTGACTTCATCTTTGCAAACTCAGCAGGGAGCTCCAGGCTTATTGCCTCAGTAAGATTACCAAGCACGTTTCTATGTGGATAGAGGCTGTATTCTTGGTGGAGTATTCCTAAATATGGCTTTACTCTCCCTCTTCCAAAGGGCCCTGATTCTGTCATATCAATCCATTCATCACCAAGTTTCATCTCTATTATGCCATTACTTGGTTCTGTTAATCCGTAAAGTATCCTTGAAAGGGTGGTTTTGCCGGCTCCGCTTAAACCGACTATTCCGAAGATTTCACCTTCCATGACATCGAGATTTACTCCATCTACAGCTTTAACCACTCCTCTTTCAATTGAATAATAGTGTTTTTTCACATTTTCAATCTTTATTATGGGATTATCAGCCACATCTATTTCCCTTTTCTCTGGTAATGGGACGTTATCAAGGAATTTCTGGACAACAGTTTCAGGATCTCCTTCATGAATTATTTCTCCCTTCTCAAGCCATATTACATAATCAGAAAGCTTTCTCATGACTTCTGGCCAGTGAGAAGTTATAACCATTGTGGTGCCCTTGTTTTTAACACCTTCAAGTAAGGTCTGGTGTAATAACTCGGCTGTTTGAGGATCTAAAGTACCTGTGGGTTCATCTGCAAGGAATATCATAGGTTCTTTACCCATCTGTCTTGCAAGTACCACTCTTTGCTTTTCTCCACCGCTTAGATCTCTTGCAATGTGAGTGATTCTGTGGGTCATCTGGGCCATTTCGAGAAGTTCAATAGCCATATAAGTGCTTTCTTCATCATCATAACCTTCAATGGCTTTTATAACATTATCTATTACAGTATCGTCCTCATAAAGGGCAAAAGTCCTCTGTAACATTATAGATATTCTACGTCTTATGGCTGCAAATGTCTGCCTATCACAATTCCAGAAGTCCACACTTCTTGCTTCGAAGTGTCCTCCACATTTACAAATTTCTTCTTTCATTGATTGTGGTTCAACTCTCAGGCATTCAGGACATATTGCAATGTTATAGAATATCTGACCTTCATCTGGTTCATATTCCTTCATTCCACGGAGCATGTTTATCAGAACAGACTTCCCTGATCCGCTTCTCCCGAGAATACCCAGAACTGTCCCTTCATTCACGGTCATACTTACATTTTTTAAGACATCCATGTCATTAAATCTTTTTGAAACATTTTTTATTTCTATAAAGGACATAAAATCACCAGTTAATGTTAATTTGCCCCACAAAGTGGTGTTTCGCATTCAGGGCATATTGTATTTTTACAAGGAACTGCTTGTGTTTTTGGGGATTCGTATCCGCAGTTTGGACATTTACAAACTCTTGGAGGGCCTACACCCATACCTCGACCGCCAAAAGACCTTCTTTGAAGGAGTGAATCTTCGTTTGAAAGTCCTTCATCTTCTACTTTGATGCCTATGTCGTCTGATTTACAATCAGGGCATTTATCATATTCTTTTTTAGGATTGATCCATTCAAATCCACAAATATTGCATTTATATCTTTTTTTGTCGGTTATGCTGTCCCCTCCTACGATCATTATCGTATTCCCCTCAACCAAGGCCCTTGATATCTTTTTTCTGGCAGAAGTTAATATTCGATGGAATGTAGGCTGTGAAACCCCCATTACCTCTGCAGACTTCTTCTGCTGAATATCATGATAATCTCTGAGTCTTATTGCCTCAAATTCATCTATTGTGATCTCAATTGGTTCAAGAGAATCTATATCCTCTCTTTCTGGTTTAAAACAGCGTATTTGTGGTTCTTTTGTTATTCTTCTAAATATTCGAGGTCTTGGCATGGGCGAATATATATTCAAAACTAAAATATAAATGTTTTTATTTATGATTGTGATGGAAATCCGCCGGATAATGAGGTTATTTCTTCCAATTTACCTTCAATGAAACGCTTTAAATTTTTCTCCACACTTCCGGACCTAGCTTTATAAACTTTAATACCTGCGTTTTTTAGGATGTGGAACGCAACAGGACCTAATTTTCCTGAAATTAAGACATTAACTTCATGATCAGCTATAAATTGTGCTGCAGTGTTTCCTGCTCCAAATTCGTTTTTTGCGGGATTTTCAATTACATTTATGCTTTTAATTTTATCTTTATCCAGATCAGCAATTATAAAAGCAGAACTTCTTCCAAAAATCTCACTTGCAGGAGAATCTAAGCTATAATTTACTGATCCAACGGCTATTTTCATATTTATCTCCTTTTATTTAATTAATTTAGATATTTTATTTATTCAACCAGCTTTACTCAATTTAGCTAGATTAAAACATTTATTTACGCATGTTGGATATTTATAATTTAATTTCAATCTGTTATGAATATATATTCAAAACGCAATATAAATTTTTTGAAAAATCATTTTATTTAAAATAAAAAGTTTGAATTCTAAAATAAATAGGAATTTAAGATAAATCAGTAATGAAAAGTCTTAAAAACAGTTATAAATCCCACTTTTCTTTCATACGCTCAAATGCCGTATCATAATCAGGAATATTGGTTTGGCATCCTTCAGCTTCTACTATAAAAGATGAGACTGCTGAGGCGAATTTTCCACAGAATTCAAGTTTTTCCCCATTTAAATAAGTATACAAGAAAGCTGCTCGATATGAATCTCCTGCGCCAGTCGGATCTACGGGTTCTCTGATAATAGCATCAATTTTCATCTTTTTATCGGAATATATTATACTTCCATCTTTACCATAAGTTTTAACAACTATTTCAGGGCCAATTTCCCTTAATTCATTAATATTAACATTCAATGTTTTTAATATCCGGTCAATTTCGAAGTGATTACCAAATAATATGTTAGAAACGCTTAAAGCTCTTTTAAGTTCCTCTGGAGAGTACATATGAAGATCCTGTCCTGGGTCGAAGGATATTAACTTTTCATAAGTACTGGCCATTTCTCCAGATCTTCTATTAAAACTCGGATCTCCTGTGGCTAAATGGACAGCATTTACTTTTTTAATGGCCTTTTCTGGTGGTTCTAATTCTTTAAAATAAGCTGCGGCTCCCCAGTAAAAATAACTTATCTGATCGTTATTGGAGTCTGTAAATACCCATGCCATTGGAGATTTTTCATTTTCGATTACAATCATGTTTTTTGTATCAATTCCCATTTTTTTAAGTTTAGCATGATAGAGTGAATCCTTGAAATCATTTCCAACAGCAGATACAAGCGCTGTTTTAAGCCCTAAATTGGCTGCAACCATTGCAACATTGGCTGCTGCTCCCCCATCGAAATTTTTTATTTGTTTAATTAATGTAGATGAGTTAGGGGATGGAAATTCTTTTACAAGAACTATAGAATCGAAAGCTGTATGACCAATAGCCAGTAAATCGGTTTTTTTAATCAGAGAATCACCAACCAGTTAATGAAATTATAATATTTAATTTTGTTTAACTTTAGACATTTTATTTTAAAACTATTTAAAATATTTGGAAAGTTATCAATGTCATTTATGATGTTATTTCAGTTCATAATCTGAAATAAATCCGGAAAATAACATTTATGAATAATAAAAATAAGGGTTAAAGATATATGGGCAGATTCATTTCACACTAAAAAAATTAAGTACTATAAATGAAATTTAATAGAATATAAGATCTATTCTTTCTCTCCTAATATATCCTTAGTACTTTTAGCCCTTACAGGCTCTATCTCTAATCCAGGATCTATTTCAATTTCCTTGGGGGGCTGTAATTTCTTAATGTCCTCTTGTAATTCGTAAATACCTTCAGGAACCCTGTTAAATAACCTGTTAAATAACCCAAGATTTTTTAAGGTATTTATTGCCTCTAAAGACATTGAAAGGTATTGTTCAAGTTTTCTTTTTTTAGATTCTAATTCAATAATTTCATTGTCCTTTTTATTGGTAACCTCTTGAAGATGTCTGTATTTATTTTCAAGTTTATTATATTCAATTTGAACATTATTGAGTTCATTAATACGAGATTGAAGTGTTAATATTTCTTTTTTATATTGGGATTCTAGACTGGATAGTTTATTATAAGAATCTTTTAGGTTGTTTAATTCATCTTTTTTATTCTTTATATCTTTCTTTAGATTACTGTTACCAATTTTATAGACTTCTATTTGTTTTTTAAGCTCTTCCTGCTCTTTAAGTTTTTCTTGCAGTGATTTATTTTCATTTTCTAAAGAGTTTTTTATTTTTATGTATTTTTCTTTGAATTTAGAGGCATTTTCTTCTGATTTATTAAATAAATTAGTTAATTCATCAATTCTCAAATTGTTTTCTTGTTCAATCTCATTTATCTTGGACTTATAAGATTCCTCAAGTTCATGCATTTTTTTGCGCATTTTTTGAATTTCAAGTTCTTTTTCACTTGTAAACTCATTTATTTTAGAAATGTTGATATTTTGAAGTTCTTTTAGTTCAGATTCATGTTTAAATTCAAGCTCTTCCAATACAGACCTCATTTTTTGAACTTCAAGCTCCTTCTCCTGCAGTTTAAGTTCTTTAAGCTTAATTTCTAATTCATTAGAATGGATTTTCGCATTTAGTTCTTTTGTTTTGTTTAATTCATTTTCAAATTCTTGTTTACCGATTATGATTACATCTTCTATGTTTTCAAAGTTTTTTTCGTCTATTTCGTCGCTTTCAATCTCTATAACATATTTATCATATTTTTTGAGCTTGCTTTTTAAAAAACCCATACTTATTCCCCATTAAATTTATTTAAATAGTTTATTAGTAGTAGACTTTTTATGTAATCAATGAGGATAATTTTTCATCTTACACTTTCAAATCCATTTTTTTCTACAATTTTTTGTCCTTTGTAAGTTAGTATAAATTCTAAAAATTTACTGATTCTGTTATCTTCTTTATTGCATATAACACTACTTATGATGTGTTGTGTATCATTTTTTAAAATGTCTGATCCTTCTACTAAACTGCTGCTAAGAAAAGTATAAAAATTAGGGTTGTTTCTAATGTATTTCAAGGCATCATATGGAGATCTAACTTCCTCTGATAATTTATATTGGATTTTATGATCATCCAAGGTATTCCAGGCAAGTCTTTGAGGTGAATCTATCACTTCAAGAAATTTTTTCCCTTCTAAATCTTTTAATTCAGATATTTCATGAGAATAGTTGGGATGGAGGACCAGATGATCGTAAGCAATGGGTATAAAATCTAAATTGTTAATAAATGCGTTTACAGGGTCATCCAGCGTTAAAATATCTACCATATCCAGCCCTGCAAGATAAAGAGCATTTTTATCCCCTGTTTTGTATACTACAAAATCTAACCCATATTCTATGGCCATTACCTCTAAAAGGCTTGAAGATATATATCCTCCACAAATAATGATTTTTTCACGATCTTTAAGCCGTTTCATATATTTTTCATGTCTTAAAAGGATTTTTTGGCCTTTATCAGTCAATAAAGATCCTGCACCTGTGGCAACAACAAGTTTATATCCAAGCTTTGATTCAGCTTCATTTATACGCCGATTTAGCACGGCATGTGATATTCCTAAAGCATCAGCTGCTTTCCGCTGAGAAAACGTCTTTGAAACTAATTTTAAGGCTTCAAAAAGTTTATAACTAAATATATAACCTTCTATTTCAAGACTTACTCTTGGATGGTAATCCATTTAAATCACAAATTTCAAATTAAGAGTTAGATACTATATATCTTGACATAAACGATATATATTAAATTAATTGTTATAGATAGAATATAGATATAGGATATCGTTGAGAGCGTCAGCCAGCAATAGGTGGAAAAAATGATTTTAAATGAAGCTATAGATGAAATGATAGACAATATAGAGCAGGTTTCTTCTGAAATTGACAGTGAAAGCATTATGAAAATGCTGGATATGCTGATAGAAGCAAAAAATGTTTTTATAATAGGACTTGGAAGATCAGGACTTGTTGCAAGGGCTTTTGCTATGAGATTAATGCACCTGGGAATAAGTGTTTATGTAGTTGGAGAAACCATCACACCAGCTATTTATGAGGACGACTGTTTACTCGCGATTTCAGGCTCGGGAGAGACTAGTTTTATTATAAGTACGGCTAAAACCAGCAAAAATAGAAATGCAAAAATAATTGCAGTCACATCTTATGAAGATTCAACTTTAGGAAAACTTTCTGATTTAGTTATACATGTTAAAGGCAGAACCAAAATAGATTCAGAAAAAGATTATATTAAAAGGCAAATTAATGGTAGACATCAGCCTTTAGCCCCGCTAGGTACATTATTTGAGATTACAACCCTTGTATTTCTTGAAGGGGTTATTGCAGAGTTAATGCATAAGATGGGAAAAACAGAAGATGATTTAAAGGCCAGACACACGGTTCTGGAGTGATTTTTAATGAATTATTCTTCTTTTAATTGAAAAATTGATCAAACTATTAAAAATCAAAGATTTTTAAAGCAACCAAAATTCTGTGATTTTGATACATCACAATCAGAGATTGTAAACGCCACCAAAATTCAATTTTTATAGGCTTTTTCTAAAGCCTGTGAGACAAAGTTTCACGGCCACAAAATTTATAATTTCGCCGGTTTGAAGGATTGGCATACTGTTCTTGAGTGATTCTCCTATTTTTTCTTTTATTTTCATCTTTAAGCTAAATACTCTTAGTATTAGTGTTTCTATATTTAAATTAGAATAAAATTTTGAAGTAGTAACATTAAACATAAATGATTTAAGATTAAATATATTTCTATGTCTAGGAATGGAAGAATTGCCATAATTATTTTAATAATTTTACTGGGTTTAACTTTCATTTATTTAATCTGGCCAGAAACTGAAGAAATTAAACCAAGGGAAGTTATCAGCGTTGTGAGTCTTCCAAAGGCAGAAATCACCACAAATGTCTCGGTTGAGGTTGCGATACAAAATAGACGTTCTATAAGACATTATACTACTGAACCTCTAAGTTTGCAGGATATATCACAGCTTATGTGGGCTGCACAGGGAATTACAGATCAGCAAACTAAATTCAGAACTGTGCCTTCTGGTGGACATACTTATCCGCTTGAAGTTTACATTTTAATAGGTAGAGAGGGAGTAACAGGGTTAAATGAAGGAGTATATCATTATAATCCCTTTAATAACACTTTGGAACAGATTTTAAGAACTGACGTACGTTCTGAATTATCTCAGGCTGCAAATGGGCAGCCATGGGTTAAAGAAGCCCCTGTAAATATTATAATCACTGGAAATTATCAGAAAATGATAAATAAATATAAAGATGAAAAATTAAGCACCCGTTTTGTGGATATTGAAGCAGGACACGCCGGGCAAAATATATATCTCGAAGTAGAAGCCAGAAATCTGGCAACAGTGGCTTTAGGCTCATTTAAAGATGATGTGGTTCATCAGGTATTGAATCTGCCAGATAATGAGAGAACTATTTACATATATCCTGTAGGTCATTCAGCGCTTTAGTAAAATATTAAACTCAGTTTAATATGAAACCCTTTCTGGATGGGTGTAAATATTAAATCTACCGCCCCTTACGAATCCAATTATTGTAACATTGGCTTCTTCACCCACCATGTATCCTGAAGAAGTGGGGGCAGATTTAGATGCAATGATGGGTATACCTACTCTTGCAACTTTTATTATCATATCTCCAGGCATTCTGCCACTTGAAAATAAGAAACTATTTTTAAAATCTATTTTATCTAATGCAGCAGCTCCAATAACTTTATCAATGGCAACATGTCTGCTTACATCTTCTGTTGTAATGATATTATCCTTATTTATTAAAGCAGCAATGTGGGTACCACCTGTTTCGCTCCATATCTTTGACTCTTCCCTTAATCTTTTTGAAGCTTTGAATATTTCTTCTTTAGTAATTTTAAAGTCTGATTCAACTTTTTTTGTTAGTTCAAGTTTTCCTCTCATACCTCCAAAGCAATCAGAACTCATCACAAGTTCTCTTCTTAAATCAAAATCAGCAAGATCAGTATTAACCTTAACTGTTCGACCTTCTATAGTTATATCAGTTATATCATCTGCAGAACTGATTAATCCTTCCCCCAGTAGATATCCTATAACAAATTCTTTTATATGTTCAGGGCTCATGGAAAAATTCCCAATAACGGTTTTATTTACTATAATCTTTATTTCTTCGTCGTTACTTATTTTTTCATCTATTTCAGTAGTTTCCTTACCCACTCGAACTGCTTTTATATTTTTGACCATTTCAGGCATGATATGACCCCAAATTGAATTGGTATAAATTTTTAAAGTGTTTTATTTTTAGTAAGATTAGAAAGGGTAAATAAATGTATTGAGAGTTTAGGGCAGGGTAATGGTTGTTGGGTAAATTCAAATTTTTTTGAGAATGAAATAAAAAGAATTTTTTAAGGTTTGTTTAAAAAAAGTATATTAAAGTTTGATTTCTCTTTATTTACCAGACATTGGAGTACGGGATCTATCTGAACCTTCTACAATGTCATTAACCCATGACATGGCTGCTGCAATGTTTGGATATCCTATGGTGTTTGTTATAATGAGTAGGGTATGATAAAGCTCTTCTGATGAAGCTCCATGTATCATTGCTCTTCTTGCATGGCTATGGACACCTCCTTCAGAGCGTATTGCAGCAGAAGCTGCAAGCTGTATAAGATGACATGTCTTTTCATCTAATGGACCTATTTCTTTTGCTATACGGCCTAATTCATCTAAAGCATCGCCGTATTCTTTAAATCGTTTGGTAATGCTTTTATAATTATCTGGTAATTCATGCATTTCTTCCATCTCACCCATATTACTCATCTCCTTAATAATTTTTATGTAATTAATAATATCTTTTTGATCAAATATATTTATCTAACGCTTTATTTTGATGAAATAAATTTTTTAAAAATAAGATTCATGATAATTTAAAAAGAATAGAACGATTTAAATTCTCTATTATACATTTTCTACTTAAACAATATAGAAATTAAATGTATCTATCCAATTTAACGAATTACCATTCTATCGGAGTACCTGGAAAAATAAGATAATCAAAATAAAATTCTAATGTCTACTTAATGTGATTCTTTTAAAATGCAATACTGTGGAGTGTATTGACACTTTTAATGGAAATAATTAATGAATGGTTTCTACACATTCTTTATAGTAGGGTTCTCTGTTTGATATAGCATCCAAAAATATTTTTTTGAGATATTCATCAGCATATCCAAGACGTATAGGTTCTAGAAGGTCAACTAAATTATCATTTCTAAGTAAACACGGCTTAATTTTTCCATCAGGGGTTATTCTGAGCCTTGTACAGTTTTTACAAAATTCGGTGTTATCCATGGGCTTTACAATCTCAATTTCTCCGCCTTCAAGGAAATATTTCTTCCTATCCTGCATAAATTGCCTTGTTTTAACATCATCAGCAATTTCATTAAGTTCATCTTCTAATCCACTCATCTCATAATGATATTCATCAAAAAATTCGGTATCAGGACATGTTTCTGTATTTAAAAGCTCTATAAGTTGTAAAATTGCATTATTTTCTTTACAAAAATGGAACATGTCCCATATTTCGCAGTGATTTATTCCTTTCATTACTACCATGTTTACTTTAACTGGATAAAGGCCTACTTCAGAAGCAGTTTTAATTCCTTCTTTAGCTTTTTCCAGGTAATCTTTTTTCGTTATAAAGCGATATGTTTCAGGATTTAGAGTATCAAAGCTTACATTAACTCGATTAAGTCCTGCTTGTTTTAGATCTTTGGCATATTTTCCAAGAAGAGTTCCATTTGTGGTTAAAGCAATATCTTTAAAGCCAACTGATGATATTTTCTTAACAATTTCTACAATATCGTCCCTTATTAACGGTTCTCCTCCAGAAAGTCTTATCTTCCGAACCCCAATATCTGCAGCAATTTTGGCTACTCTGTAGATTTCATCAGCTGTCATTTCATAGCTCTGGGGTATTATACCGTCATGATGGCAGTAAAAACATCTTACATTGCAGCGATTGGTTATTGAGATTCTCAGTGAAAATACTGGTCTTTCATATTTGTCCTTTGCAGTCATTTTTAATCAACGGTTTATTTTTATGCACTCAGTTTTAGAGAATTATGTTTCACTATTTAATATGTTTTTCCAATTGTGCTGCCTTTTATTAATAATTCAATTTTTTTATTTTCAAAATCCTTTAGTGCTTCTCCCCGCAGAGAGGATATCATTCCAAGTGTAGTATTTTGAACAAATGTCTGGACAAACGGGTTCATCGGAACTGGTTTACCATCTACTTTAAGCTCTATATCCTTCATTTTCTTCATTACACATATTTGTTCAGTTGTTTTTCCTTCTGCTACTGCCTTTGCCATGTCCTTGCAGCTTTCAAAACCACAATCCTTACAGTCCATATATGGCAATATACCATAGGCACGTTCTTCTATCAAATCTACAAGTTCTTTTAATCCTTTATCATCAATTTCTTTAGCATTAATTTTAGCTATAGTAAATTCATCCTCAAAGTCTGAAACTGATATTTTGGCATAGTTTGAATATTTTAAACCTTCAATTACCATATAATCAAGATTTAAAAGACATTCACTTCTGGTTAAGAGATTTTCAATGTCCAACTTTTGATTTATAAGGAAAAACGTTTCATCTGCCGAGCCAATTACAAGCTCTGCACCCGCTTCTTTGTGTTTCCATGTATCTCTTCCTTCAACATCAAAGCTTTTATGCATGTGCTTAATAGTTCCAACCTTGAATCCACGATTTACAAGTTCTTTAACAATTTTTACAACTAAAGTAGTTTTTCCAGTATCCTTTGTCCCTACAACACTAATAATTTTCATAATTAACACCTACAAAAAAGTAATTTACACATCTTAATTATATTTAATAGTTCTATTATATTATTATAAATTGACTATAAAATTTCTAAGATCAAGTAGGAATAATGGAATAACGCTCATTATAGATGTAATGGGCATTAAAACGGATATAATGTAATACATAAATGTAATACAATTTTACAAAAAAAACTCATAAATGACATATGTTTTCCTGTAATTTTTTAATCTAAAACCATTAGACACTATAGAAGCATATTATTTAAAAATTTAATGATTATATGGTGGAATTAATGATATCTTGAAATCTTATCTGGAATGGTAAGTTAAGTCATAGGTGGATCACAAAAATGTTCTTTAATGTTTTATTTTTATGAATTTACATTTCAACAAAGATTGATCAATTTAATGTTAATTTTCATGCTTAATTCAGTATTAAAGCATTTTAAGCTAAATTTTGTTCATTAGGGGTTGAAAAAGACTGATTTGGAGTATAATTTAATTCATATTTTTGAAATATCATTTTTTAAATATAATGAAATACAAAATTTAGTTAGTGGTGATATATTGAAAAAAGAGGAATGTAAATGCATAAGCTGTGAAGAGATATGCGAATATGTAGAAAAAGAAGTTAAACCTGGAGATATTATAAGATTATCCCTTGGAAGAGTTTATATTCCAGGAAAAGTCATTACAAATAACGAAGGCATTATTCAGCTTGAAGTACGGGGAGATACAATTAAAGGATTAACCTGTATAGACATGGAAAAATCAAAAGATTTTATCATTGAAATAGAGCATGAATGTGAAGATAAAAAGTGCACACTTGAAGCTAAAAATGAGTAATCAATTTAAAACTATTTTTTTATTATACTTTCTAAATTTTATTTGATAATCTTTGTAATAAATTACATATTTTTTGTAAATGTTGTTAACACACGTTGTAATTGTAATACAATATCACAGAACAAATGTGTGCTAAGTACACAGTATTATATAAAGTTTTCTATCTGATTTCAGTGAGAATCTATATATATAGAGATAAAGTAATGTGTAATCAATACACATGGTGAGTTCATGTCCAAACATATCGTCTCAGGGTTAAATTATCTGGCAGCTATAAATCTTCGCAAACAAGGATATCTTCAAAAAGAAATAGCTGAAGCTCTGGGAATGGATAGGTCAACAGTATCGCACTATATCAACGGTCGAAATATATCATGGGATTCCATTGAAATCGCTGAAGTAGTAAGTAAACTATGTCCAGAAGATTTTCTGAAACTGACATATGCACTAACTAAAGATACCAAAAAAACAAGAACAATCATTAAAACATTGTCAGAGTTTAAATTCAAGGCAATAGTGAAAGATAGCTGTATAGGATGTGGATTATGTGTAGATACATGCTTAATGAAAGCTGTAGAATTAAATAACCTCAAAGCACAGATAGACTCTAATTGGTGTTGTGGATGTCATATGTGTGAATCAAGGTGTCCAACCAACTCAATAGAAATTTTGGAGGTTTAAGAAAACCAAGGTTTCCGAACCACAAAATAATGAAAAACTAATTGAGGTTGAAGAAATCGAAGGTTTCTGAATCACAAAAATTTCAAATTTTTGGAGGTATAAAATGGTAGCAAACGAAAAAGCCACCGAAGACAAGAATATCTCTATTAAAAGGGAAGCAGCAGAGAAAAGAGAACTTTGCTTCGAAAATGAGACTTGTATTGGCTGTGGTATATGTGAACAAATTTGCCCTGTGGAAGCAATAGAACTTGGTCCAATGGGTGCAATAGTAAGAGGAGAAATTGATGCTTCAAAAATCAGTGTAGACGAAAACAAATGTGTACTCTGTGGTATGTGTAGTGTAGCATGCCCGGTTGAAGCAATAGATTTCACAATAGATGGTAAACCAATCAGCGAAATAGAAGAATATCCAAGATTAATCAGATCAATTACTCCTGAAGAGGAAAGTTGTGTTTACTGTGGAGCTTGTGATATAGCATGCCCACAGGGTGCAATAAGAGTTATGAGAGAACTACCTGAAAGGGCTAAACTTGTAACTGGTGAAATAGAAGTTGATAAAGATGCTTGTATCTCATGTGGAATGTGTGAAGACATGTGTCCAGCAGATGCAATATATCTTGAAGAAAACATTCCAACATCATCAAATCCAGAGATAGCAACAGATATAGTCGTAGATAAAGACAAATGTGTTTACTGCGGTATCTGTAAGCGAATATGCCCAGAAGATGCGATAAAAGTTATATGTAAAGTATGTCCTTACGGAGAATACGAAATTGAAGAAGCAGAAGTTAAAGGAGACTTAGTAGTCGACGAAGATTTATGTGTTAACTGCGGATGGTGCCAGGAAATATGTCCAAAAGACGTATTTGTAGTTGAAAAACCATTTGAAGGCGAATTAATCATAGATGAGGACGCTTGCCAGGGATGTGAAACATGTATCGATGTATGTCCATGCAATGTATTATCATTCCCAGAATCTTCTGAATCAGGTGAAATAGCACCAAAAATCCAGAAAGATGAAAAGTACTGTATATACTGTGGAGCATGCGAAAATGTATGTGCTACAAATGCTATTAAAGTCAAAAGGACAGGTGTAAACATAACACCAACCAAATCAAAAGCATGGAAAAAAGCAGTTGAATCACTTAAATTTTCAGATGAAGTAGCAGAAAGCAGCACTCAATCAGCGAAAGCTAAATCGGAGGGTAAATAGAATGGCATACCGACTAATAGTACACAGAGAACTTTGCCACGGATGTGGTAACTGCGTTGTAGCATGCCCTGTAAACGCATCTAAAAGTACAGAAATTGCAGGTGGGAAAGGCCCACAAGAAGATATTGGCCCATCAATAATAGTAGAAGATGGAGCTGTCCGAATTAATCAGCTTAAAGAATGCAAGAATTGTGCAACATGCATTAAAGCCTGTCCTGTAGGCGCCATAGAACTGGAGGAAGTATAATGAAAGTCATACTGAATACAGGAAGAACTGTCTGGCAGGGCCAGGCCATTGAATCAGGTAAAGATCTTCCAATGTATGTAAACTATGCAGCTATAGCCCATATGAATAAAGATATGATGGACGAATTAGGTGTAAAAGCAGGAAATAACATAAAAGTTGTTTCTGAATTTGGAGACGTAGTTGTTAAAGTTGTAGACACAAAAGAAACACTCCCTGAAGGAATGATATACATACCCATGGGTCCATGGGCAAACAGAGTTATAAGGCCTACAACTGACTGTACAGCAACACCAAGTTTCAAAAACATTCCTGTGGAAATCGAACCAACAGAAGAAGCAGTTTTAGACATGCCTACGTTAATGAAGGTATATAAGAAGGCACAGATGATTTAAAACCTCAAAGGAGGATTTTCATGCAAAAGATAATAAAAAACGGAATGGTTTATGATCCACTAAATAACATCGACGGAGAGAAGATGGACATCTGTATAGAGGATGGTAAAATAGTGGAAAGCGTCGCAAATGACGCAGAAGTTATAGACGCTTCTGGAAAAATTGTAATGGCTGGTGGGGTTGATCCTCACACACACATAGCTGGTGCAAAAGTAAACGTTGGAAGAATGTACCGGCCAGAAGACAGTAAAAGAGATGTCATGGCAAGAGGAGGAGGTATGAGGGCCGGTAGTGGTTTCTCAGTCCCATCAACATTCATGACAGGTTACAGATATGCTCAAATGGGTTATACAACAGCAATGGAAGCAGCAATGCCACCTTTACTTGCAAGACACACCCATGAAGAATTCCACGACATGCCAATTATCGACCATGCTGCTTACCCATTATTCGGTAACAACTGGTTCGTAATGAAATATCTAAAAGAAGGAGACTTAGATAAAACTGCAGCATACGCTGCATGGCTGTTAAGAGCCACAAAAGGATACGCAATAAAAATTGTGAACCCTGCAGGTACAGAAGCATGGGCATGGGGAGGAAATGTACACGGAATCAACGACCCGGTACCATACTTTGATGTGACAGGTGCAGACATAATAAAAGGACTTGCTGAAGTAAACGAAATGCTTGGACTTCCACATGCAATACACTTACACTGTAACGACCTGGGGCATCCAGGAAACTATGAAACAACAATTGCATCATTTGATGTGCCTAAAAACATAGTACCAAAACCAAAATACGGAGACAGGGACAAAATCCTGTATGCAACACACGTTCAGTTCCACTGCTACGGGGGAACTAACTGGAGAGACTTCGTATCCGCAGCCCCTAAAGTTGCAGACTACATAAACAAAAGTGATCACCTCGTTGTAGACATAGGTCAAGTAACTCTTGATGAAACAACCACAATGACAGCAGACGGTCCAATGGAATATGATTTACACTCATTAAACGGTCTTAAATGGGCTAACTGTGATGTTGAAATGGAAACCGGTTCTGGTGTAGTTCCATTTATATACGCAGCTAAAGCTCCTGTTCCAGCATCTCAATGGGGAGTAGGTATGGAACTGTTCCTTGAAATAAAAGACCCAACCAAGATATGTCTAACCACAGACAGTCCTAATGCAGGACCATTCACCAGATATCCAAGAGTTATGGCATGGTTAATGAGTAACAAGTACAGAATGAACTTAATTGAAAATGAACTCCACAAATGGGCACAGACCAAGACAACTGTAGCCACATTAGACCGTGAATACTCATTATACGAAATAGCTCAGGTTACAAGAGCCACTTCAGCTAAAGTGCTCGGTTTAAGTGATACCAAGGGACATCTTGGAGTTGGCGCAGATGCTGATATCGCAGTATATGATATCAACCCAGAAACACAGGATCTATCTGCAGAATATATGGCGGTTGAAAAAGCATTTTCAAACGCTGCTTACGTGCTTAAAGATGGAGAAATTGTGGTCTTAGATGGTACTATGGTTAAACCAGACCTTTATGGAAGAACTTACTGGATAAATACCCAATTCAAACCTGAAGTAGAACAGGAAGTATTGGTCGATGTGGAAAAATGGTTCAAACAATACTATTCAGTCAACTTCGAAAATTATCCAGTACAGGAAGATTATATCCCAAGATCTGTACCACTACTTGGAGATTCAGTACCTGAAGAAATTTCAGGAAAAGAACCAGCTGCTGAAGGTGCATCTAAATGAGCGAAATAATATTAAAACCAAAAGAACAGCCTCAAGTACCTCTGGAGGCAGAAAACATAAGTCCTGACGCATTTGCAGGTAAAAACATTGATGAAATCAAAAATATAGAAATCTGGCATGGTAACAAACAAGTAACTCTATCTGACTTCTTTGATGTAGAAGGTGAACCATCAGATGATGCATCAGATATCAAAATAATAATCGATGGAGATGTAAGCAACACCAAGAGAATAGGACACGGCATGACTGCTGGCGAAATTATCATCAAAGGTGACACCAGCATGTACGTCGGTTCCGAAATGAACGGTGGAAAAATCACTGTTGAAGGAAACGCAGGCCCATGGGCAGGAAGAGACATGAAAGGTGGAGAACTCACTATAATGGGTGACGCCGGAGATTACGTAGGTTCATCATACCGTGGTGACTGGAGAGGAATGAGTGGAGGAGTACTCACAGTTTACGGTAATGCAGGCAACGAAATAGCTGAATACATGCTCGGAGGAAAGCTCATAGTCAAAGGTGATGTCAGAATCATGCCTGGAGTACACATGAATGGCGGAACATTGATTATTGAAGGTAACGTTATAGCCAGAACCGGCGGAGAGATGAAGGGCGGTACCATCATAGTTAAAGGAGTAATCGATGAATTCCTACCAGGGTTCGAATTCCTTGGAGTTGAAAAAGGCATAGAAGTCGATGGAGAAACATTTGAAGGTAATTTCTTCAAATTTAAAGGAGATAATGCAACTAAAGGAGCAGGCGGAATCATATACGCCGCAACTAAAGGAAATGCGCATATCGCTCCTTAAGATTACCGGATACAGGAGGAATAGTTGTGGAACTAGTTAAAAATGTTGTGTGTCCATTTTGCGGAACCTTATGTGACGATATCGTCTGTAAAGTAGAAGATAACGAAATTGTAGGCACTATAAACGCATGTAGGATCGGACACTCTAAATTTGTGCACGCTGAAGGTGCAATGAGATGGAAAAAGCCAATGATAAGGCAAGATGGCGAATTTGTAGAAACAACTTACGATGATGCAATAGAAAAAGCTGCTCATGTACTTGCAGATTCAAAAAGGCCATTAATGTACGGATGGAGCTGTACAGACTGTGATGCACAGGCAGTAGGTGTAGAACTTGCTGAAGAAACCGGTGCTGTAATCGATAACACAGCATCTGTATGCCACGGACCATCAGTACTTGCTCTTCAAGACGTTGGATACCCAATATGTACATTTGGGGAAGTTAAAAACCGTGCTGATGTAGTAGTATATTGGGGATGTAACCCAATGCACGCACACCCAAGACACCTTTCAAGAAATGTTTTTTCAAGAGGTTTCTTCAGGGAAAGAGGAAGAGCAGACAGAACACTTATTGTAGTAGACCCAAGAAAGTCAGATTCAGCAAAATTAGCTGATATACACTTACAGTTAGATTTCGACAAGGATTATGAACTTGTAGATGCTATAAGAACTGTAGTACGTGGTAAGGATATCTTATACGATGAAGTAGCAGGAATTCCAAGAGAACAGATATACGAAGTAGCCGACGTTCTTAAAAACGCTCAGTTTGGTATCCTCTTCTTCGGAATGGGTATAACCCACAGCCGAGGAAAACACAGGAACATAGACACTGCTATATGTTTAACTCAGGAATTAAATGACTACTCAAAATGGACTCTAATTCCAATGAGAGGCCACTACAACGTAACAGGATTCAACCAGGTATGTACATGGGAAAGTGGATACCCATACTGTGTTGATTTCTCAACAGGTGAACCAAGATACAATCCTGGTGAAACAGGAGCTAACGACCTGCTTCAAAACAAGGAAGCCGACGCAATGATGGTAATTGCATCAGACCCTGGTGCTCACTTCCCGCAAAATGCGCTTAAGAGAATGGCAGAGATTCCTGTTATTGCAATTGAACCTCACAGGACTCCAACCACTGAAATGGCTGATATAATAATTCCACCAGCTATTATAGGTATGGAAGCTGAAGGAACTGCATATAGGATGGAAGGTGTGCCTATAAGGATGAGAAAAGTCGTTGATTCAGACCTTTTAACCGATAAACAGATTCTTGAAAGAATTAGAGATAAAGTAAAAGAAATACACGCATCTAAATAAATTTAAGCCCATTTGGGCTTAAAATTTCTATTTTTTTTAAAATTCAATATTAATTCAATTTCGCTTAATTGCATTCATTTTTTCATCAACAAAAAGAATACATTTCCCATTAATGGGACATGGCTTCACAGACTTATTTTCATCATTAAATACTACACCCTCAGTTACTAACCGGCCGTCAAGAGTATATATTGCATCAATACCTGCTTCAATCAATTTTTCAACAGGCTGAGGTCCTAATAGCTCTCTGATATCATCTTTAAGCAAAAATCTACCGTCATTCCCGGCGAAAGCTAATCCAAGCCCCGCCATAGATCCTATAACTCCATCTTCTGTTCCGCCAAGGCCTTCAAGGCGAATATTCAAATTTTTTGCCAGAGTTCTTGCCTTTTCCTGGGTTAAAACAGTATCTTTTGCATCTTTAGCATATGCAATGAGTGACGGTAAAATCTGGCTTTCATGAGCCACTGAAAGCCCTGGATCGCTTCCTTCAATAAAATCATCATATATTTCCTTTTTAGCGATCTCAAAAATAGTATCGATCTGTTCTTTATCATCACTTTCCACATGAATAACTGCACAGCTATTATGGGATGTAAATGGGATATCTGGATGTACATAAAGTTGATGCCTTGTTACGCCAAGCACTGTATATTTTTTAGATAGTTCTGCTGCAATAGCACGGGCAAGTCTTCCTGTACCACGTGAGTTTAAGTTATCAGTATCGTCAACGCATACATAAATCATTTTAAGCCTCTGCTAATTTTGAACCATTATCAATTTTCCTGTTTTTGGGTCTTTATAAACTGTTCCCATTTCAGTATAGCCCTCTCCTGTTCCAGAAGATGTTAAAGGAGTTTCATTAATTTCTTTACCCATCTGAACTTCTGCAACCTGTTTCATGGCTTGCATAGTTTCCTGACGTTCCTGGGGCGTCATATCATTGAAAAGAACATTTTGCATGTTCCATGATAAAACAAGAAAAATAAGGAAGCCCACAGAGAGAACCAGCATTGCATCTACCAGGTTTGCTGAACCAGCCATGGGATCTTCATCGCTTGCATCATTAAATAATCTGCGTTTATGTTTTCGGAGCATTTTTCATCACCTCAAGAACAGATTCTGCAAGAGCTTCTAAATTAGATATCTGCTCCTCATACCATCTTCTTCGAACCTTTGAAATCACATATGCGACTCCTCCAGCAGCAAGCCCTACAACTGTAGTATCAAATGCTATTATTATTGCATCAGCAAGCCCTTGTATGTCACCAGCACCTAAAGCGGCTAATCCCGGACCCATAGGGATTAAGGTACCCATAAGGCCTAATGTAGGCCCTAATCTGGTTACAATATCGGTTTTTTCAATGCGTTTAGCTGCTTTAAGCTCTTCATTTTCAATTAACTTCCGGGTTAATGCTTCTCTGGATGTTGGACCTATTTTATGGCTGTTTGCCAAGTCTATAAGAATATTTTTATGTTCTCGGGATAAGTCACTGGATTCTACCATCCTTATTATTTCTTCAGAGGTGCCGGGATTTGATACAGATAGTATCATAGCTTCAATTTGCTTAACGTTAATTTTGTTTCTGTGATAGAATTCGTATAAAAGACTTCCAAATGTAATGATGGCATATCCCATAAAGAGTAAAAGACCAATAATTACTGGAATTAGAAGACCCTGTGAAATTGCATGTAATATATCACTTAATGCTCCATTGATTAATTCTGCCGCCATTGAACCACCAATAATAAAGAAATAGGGTATTTTAACCTATTAATCCTTTAAAGTAACCAACCACAATAAGAATTACTATTATTAATCCACCCAAAATGGCATAAATTGTTTTTCCATCATCTGAGGAACGGGATGTGGTTGCATTGGTAATCTCATAGGAGTTTCCCTGTGCTGGCGGGTTTAAGCTTTGGATGGATTCGATTCCCCCTTGTGACTTTGTCACGTTTTTAAGTGCGTTAGTGAGATTTGTTTTTTTCTTAGTGCTTTTAGTATTTGTTATGCTGGTTGTATTGCCGGTTCCGGTGCTATTACCAGTTCCAGTAGTATTCTTTTTAACGGTTAATGTATCTGAAACATCTTCAGGTGCTGTAAAAGTCATACCATCAATTACAGGGTCTGGATTAACAGAGATGTAGTGTGCATTAGCAGTTATAGTTTTTCCTTCCAATTCTGAGGGTATTGTGATATAAATAATTAATGTTTTCATTCCTCCTCCGCTTGAACCTTTTTTAAGGTTTTGAGACTGCCATATTCCGGTAGCTGCAGTGAAGTTATTATTTCCACCGGAGCCTGATGGATTTAATAGATAAGCGCTTTTATCTAACTCTATACCATTACCTTTAATTGTAACTAAAAGCTTTAAATTTTTAAAGCTATCGTAAATTCCATTATTTTTTTGAACTATTGTCACTGTAACATTATCACCTACATCAGCTGTTTTTTTATCAAATGTCACAGTTAATGTAAGTGGATCTACAGCAGAAATTGCTCCTGCTGTAGAAAGAACCATGAATAACATCAACATTATTGAATATATCATTTTATTTTTCATTTTATTCCCCTCCTTAAATTTCATAGTTTTTTAGTATATCTCGTATAATATGGTATAATCCCAAAAAAAGGCTATAAATTGCCTATTTGTGATAATTCCTAGGTTTAATTCAATTTATTATGTAACACTTGGCTTTTAATTGGTATTATGAAGTACCTGGTTATATAAAGTGATTCTTATTATAATTAATGCATATATATACGTATCGATATTTCATTAATGACATTTAATTGATATTAAATAGAAATATAGAAAATAAAGTAAGATCACAATATGTTTATTAACTCGTATCGCAAACAATATTTTATCTGAAATATATCGAGGGGTTACATGAATAATCAAAAGACACTAATAATCATTGCAATTGCAATCATAGTAGTTATTGCTTTAATTGGAACGTATATGGCATATCAAGGGGCTGGTTCCATTTCAAATAATCAAATTACAGACATGATAGGAAGAACTGTCGACATGCCCGCAGAAGTTAATAGAGTTTACTCTCTTAGTTCTTCATCTACAGTGCAGCTTTACATGCTTGCGCCTGATAAAATGGTGGGTTGGGATGCTCAAAGATCCAAAGAGGAAAATGTTTATATGTCTGCTAAGTATAAAAATCTTCCAGTTTACGGTGGGGGGAAAAAAGACGCTAATTATGAATCTATAATCTCATCAAATCCTGATATTATCTTGATTGGCCATGGTGGAACTGTAGAAGACGTTAATAAAATACAGCAAAAATTTGGCCATATTCCGGCTCTAGATGTGGAAGGAGATAATAATTTAACCAGCATAGTTCCCTCAATTAAATTTTTAGGCAATATACTCGGGGAATCGAATAAAGCAGAGGAATTAATAGATTACTACAATAGAATTTTAAATCAGGTTAATAGTACAGTGGCAACCATTCCAGAAAATGAAAAGAAAAAGGTTTACTATGCACAGGATCCAGATGGTTTAAAATCATATGCTGCAGGCGCCCAGCATACAAACCTGATTGACATCTGTGGAGGAGTTAACGCTGTTCAAGTCCCAATAAAAAAGGGTGGTGTAGCAGTATCCATGGAATTAATTATAAAATGGAATCCTGATGTAATCATTACCAGTAATCAGCAGTTTTACAAAACTGTGTATTCAAACCCCCAGTGGCAGACAATAAACGCAGTTAAAAATAAAGAAGTGTATTTAGTGCCTCAATCACCTTATAACTGGTTTGAAGGTCCACCGGGAGCTAATACAATAATGGGCATTCCATGGACTGCAAAAGTACTCTATCCTGATAAATTCAAGGATATGGACTTAAAAGGGCTTACAAAGGAGTTTTATTCTAACTTCTACCATTATAACTTGACTGATGAACAGGTTACAGATATATTGAGCTGTTCAGGACTAAAAGAATTTTAGGTGAGTGAATTGTTTAAATCGAAAATCAGGGAAAAAATCGCGGCACATGAGATTTCAATAACTGCATTGATGATCATCCCGCTGATTCTCCTGTTTTTCATCTCATTTCTTATTGGAAGGTATCCAGTATCTCCAAATGAAGTTATAATGGCCATAGCATCTAAATTGTCTTTAATAAACTCCACTTTATCTCCTGCAGTTAACACCATCATTTTTGATATAAGACTACCCCGAATACTTGCTGCAATGATGGTTGGAGCCTCCTTATCAGTTGCAGGGGCATCTTTTCAAGGATTGTTCCAGAATCCGCTGGTTTCTCCAGATAAATTGGGTGTTTCGGCCGGTGCAGGATTTGGAGCAGCCTTTGCAATTCTTTTTTCAGCCAGCGTGTTTATGATACAGTTTTCGGCTTTTGCATGGGGTATAATAGCTGTTGGTTTAACCTACTTTTTAGGGAGAACTTTTAAAGGCACTTCAATGCTTACCCTGGTTTTATGCGGAATTGCAGTTGCATCATTCTTTTCAGCACTGCTATCTCTGATTAAATATGTCGCAGATCCCTACGGACAGCTGCAGACCATTGTATTCTGGCTTATGGGAAGTCTGGCATCAGTAAATAATCTGGATATAATTATAATGGGAATCCCGATAGCCATAGGTACAATAATTCTCTTATTGATACGATGGAGGATAAATGTCCTTTCTATGGGTGAAGAGGAAGCCCAAACGCTGGGAGTGAATACAAAAAGGTTACAGGCAATTATAATTATCTGCTGTACAATTGTAACTGCCTCAGCAGTAAGTATATGTGGTATTATTGGATGGATTGGGCTTGTAATACCCCATATAGCCAGAATGATAGTTGGACCTGATCATAAAGTGCTTTTACCTGCAAGTATTATTTTAGGTGCATTTTTCCTTTTATTAATAGATAATGTTGCCAGAACAATCACAACCACTGAAATTCCCCTTGGAATCTTAACTGCTATAATAGGTGCTCCATTCTTCTTATATCTTCTTATGAAAAGCAAGGAGGTGTGGTCATGAGTCATTTAATGGAAATGATAAATGGAACTTTCTCCTATAACGGAAGCGAAAATATTTTTGAGGATATTAATTTTTCAGTTGAAAAAGGAGATGTTTTCTGTATTTTAGGGGCAAATGGTGCCGGTAAAACTACTCTGATTAAATGTTTAAATGGTTTAATGAGATTAAGTTCTGGAAAAGTTCTCTTGAATGGTAAAGATATTTATTCCCTTAACCACTCTGAAATAGCCAAAAATATAGGCCATATTCCTCAAATACATAATTCCACATTTTCATTTAGTGTGCTGGATGTAGTATTAATGGGAAGAGCACCCCATCTGGATATATTTTCTTCTCCCAGCGAAAAAGACATTAAAATCGCTAAAAAATCCTTAAAATCCCTTAACATTTATCATATGAAAGATAAACCTTACACTGAAATCAGTGGAGGAGAACAGCAGCTTGTTTTTATTGCAAGGATCTTAACACAGGAACCAGACGTTTTACTTCTGGATGAACCCACTTCTCATCTCGATTTTGGTAATCAAATACGTACACTTAATATTATTGAAAAATTAGCTAAAAATGGCCTTTCTGTCATAATGTCTTCTCATTTCCCTGATCATGCCTTTATTTCATCAAATAAAGTGGCAATAATGAAAGGAAAAAATTTTATTGATATCGGCGCTCCGGATGAGGTAATAACCGAAGAAAACATGGAAAAGGCCTATGGAATTAAGGTAAAAATTGCAGATATGGATCATAGAAGGGCATGCGTTCCATTAAAGATAAAATAGAAATCAGAATTTCATTTTTTAAAATACATGAACTGCAGATGCTTTGAAATGCATCCAGATTGGAGTTCCAATATTTATTTGAAGATCAACAAGAGATTTTCGGGTAATGAAAACAGTAAATAATTCTCCGCCATCAACTATGAGTTTTATCAAGGATCCAGTGTCAATTATTTCTTTTACATGGCCTTTAATAGCATTTCTTGCACTTGTTTCAATTTTTTCCATTGACACAGTGATTTCATCAGGTCTTATACATAAATTCACCTCTCCTGATTTATCACTAACTCCAAACACGGTAATCTGGCCAGTATCTATGCTAATCATTCCATTTTCATGTTCTTCTACTGTTCCATCCATTACATTTTCAATTCCCACAAAATCAGCTACAAATTTATTTTTTGGAGTTTTAAAGATTTCATCAGTAGATCCAGATTGACAAATCTTTCCATTACTCATTATAACCATTCTATCTGCTAATTTCCTGCCTTGAAATAAGTCATGGGTGGTCATTAGGATTGTTGTTTCAAATTCGCTGTTAATTTTCAGGATTAATTCTTCCATTTTCTTAGTAGATATAGGGTCAAGGTTTGCTGTAGGTTCATCCAGTAGCAACAATTTAGGATCTGTAATCATTGCTCTTGCAAGTGCCAGTCTTTGTGTTTCACCACCAGATAATTTAAGGGCATTTCTATTTTCATAACCCTTTAGTCCAATGGTTTCAATGGTTTCTTTTACTCTGGTTTCAATATCTTTTTTGTCTCCTCTAATTTTTAAACCAAAAGCTATATTATCATAAACACTTGCTTTAAAGGCAAGTGGCTTTTGAAAAACCATCCCTATTTGCCTTCTTATTTCTAAACGACTTTTAGTAGATTTGTTTGCATCATGCCCCTCAAAATACACAGTTCCTGACGATGGTTTTTCCAATAGATCAATTAATCTAAGTAAAACAGTTTTACCAGAGCCAGTTGGCCCTACAAGTGCAGTACTTGTTCCCTTTTCTATTTTCATGTTTATATCTTTAAGTACCTGGAGATTCTCGTAATTCTTGTAGACATTATCCATTTCTACTATGTGCATTATTTCCACCTAACTGACAACTGTATATTAATTTTATTTTATTCTCTGCCCTGCAGATAGTTTAACATTAGATTTATTATGAGAGCAATTGCGAGCAATATTATTCCTAAAGCTATTGAAAGCTCTATATTACCCTTAGAAGTTTCAAGAGATATTGTAGTGGTAAAAACCCTTGTAAAACCTCTTATATTGCCACCAATAAGTATGGCTACACCTACTTCAGAAATTGCCCTTCCAAAACCAAGTATAACCGCACCCATTATTGCATACCGTGCCTCTTTTATAATAGTGATTATAGTTTGGGATGCACTGGCCCCAAGTGAGATGGCCAGCTCTTTTACCTGATTACTAACACCTACAAGGGCTGTAATTGTGAAACCTATAAGAATAGGCAAAATTAATAATGTCTGACCTATAATCATACCTTCTGGCGTGAAAAGAAGGTTTAGATCTGCTAATGGGCCTCGTTGAGATATTAATAAGAACAAAAAAAGTCCAACTAAGACTGTAGGCACACTGTAAAGTGTTTGGATGAGATTAATTAAAGTACGTTTACCAAAAAAATCATAATAATATATTATTCCTCCAAGGGGTATTGCTATTAATGAAGCTAATAAAGTTGCTGATAGTGAAATGTAAAGACTTCTTATTGTTATTTCAATAACTTCAGGATTAAGCGTTGTTATTAAATATATGGCCTGTTCTATTGCTCCAAGGATTTCGTTCAATTCATCACCAAAAAGAGTGTACTATTGAAATAATTTACATGTCGAAATATAAGAAGTTTCTGAATATCTAAATAAAATTAAAAATAAAAAATTAAGAAGCCCTGATTATGCAGGGACCGGATTGCTTAATAAGGGAGTAATCAATGCTGGCACTGGATTAGTTATTATTGGGGTAAATAATGACTGTCCAAACTTGTCTTTACCATAATTACCAATTATTTGCTGACCTTCTGAGGAAACCAGGAAGTTTACAAAATTGTTTGCTGCTTCTGTGTTTGTTTTTGGATGTTTTTGCTGATTAACTGGTATTGCTGTGTAAATATTTAAAAGATCTTTACCTGTTGATATTAATGGTACGAGGTCGATTTTTCCTTCTTTTGTAAATGCAAGGAATGTTCCTGAATCGGTTATTGTGTAAGCATTTTTTTCATTTGCAACTACTAGGGTGTCTCCCATACCTTTACCACTTTCTATATACCATGAACCTGATTTTGTGACATTTTCATAGCCAACTCCTGAAGAATTCCAGAGTTTCTTTTCTCTGGAGTGTGTACCTGAATCATCTCCACGAGATACAAATTTAACCTGATCAGGATTTGCCTGTCCTTCTTCAGCTATTTTTTTAAATGCTTCTGTTGCATTCAATCCTTTAATTCCTGCAGGATCATCTGCAGGACCTATAATCCAGAAATGGTTGTATGCAAATTCTGTACGGTTTGTACCGAAACCATCTTTAACAAATGCTTCTTCGCGTTTTTTATCGTGCACAAGCATAAGATCCACGTCCCCTTTTTCACCGTACTGTATGGCTATACCTGTACCTCCTGATACGACCTGTACGTCCACGCCAGGATACTTTTTCTCAAAAGCGGCTTCTACTTCTTTTAAAAGTCCAGTGTCTTCTAAACTGGTAGTTGTTGAAATACGCAATACGGATGTATCTGGACTACTACTTGCTGAATAAGTATAAATACCTACTCCAGCAATTACTATGATTATTATAGCGATT
>JASEIM010000024.1 GCA_030017655.1 Methanobacterium sp.
TGGAAGTGTTTTATATTTTATAAAAACAAGTGTTGCTAATTCCACTCCTCTAACACAGATTTCATAACACGGGCCTGCGTTTCCTCCGCCTTCCCACCAAGATTCAATAAAAGTTATTTCTTCTGGATCAATTCCAATATACTTTATAAAATCATGACAGTATTTTACTGTTTCATCTTCCCAGTAAATCTGTTCTTCTTCAGTATTAAATGCATGATGTCCACCCATTGTAAAACAGGTCATGTGTCTGCCGGTCCTTCCGACATTATCCACGTCATTAAGCCTGATAGATGGTTGTGCTATTACCAGTGGGTTTGCAGGTGGGTCTACTGCTCCTGATGTTACCCACGGTTGAAAATCGTAAATGGATGCCCCTACTAAAAAAACATCGTCTCTCCATCTTTTTGCAAGAACTGGATACCTGTTTATTGGGGTGTGGCCATTTTGGGCAAAAAATTCAGTAAACGTTTTCTGAATTTCATAAAGATCAAATTTTTTATCTGTAGCCGGATTCCCAATAAAAGTATATTCATCGCAGGGCGCATCCCCACATGTTTTTCTATCTCCTATAGACCAGAAATCATTTCCACAAGTAATACATGTTTTTTTAGTATATCCAAGTTCTTCAAGCTGGCGGGACATGGTAATCATTGATAAAAGTTATTAAATTTCAAAATAGTATAATCAAAATAAAAAAAATATAGAGAAAGCCAATTTCTTGGCTTCTTTTTGGAATTATCCGAAGAGAGCGCCGAGACCTGCTGCGGCTTCTTCTTCTTTTTCTTCCTCTTCTTCTTCCTCTTCTTCCTCTTCTTCTTTTTCTTCTGCTGCTGGAGCTACTGCACCTGCTGCTGGAGCTGCCGCTGCTACTGCGGTTTTCTCCATTGCTTCTTCGATGTCTACATCTTCAAGTGCTGCGATTAATGCTTTTACTCTTGCATCATCTACATCTGCTCCTGCTGCTTCTAATACTTTTGTTACATTTCCTTCGTTAATTTCCTGACCTGCTGTGTGCAATAACATTGCTGCGTATATATATTCCATATGATTCACCTCAAAAATTACTATTTTTGTGGTTCGGAAAATCATGGATTTTCCTCAACCTCAATATTTTAAACTTTAATTTATAATTAAGATTAGCCAAACAAGGCACCTAACCCTGCTGCTGCATCTTCTTCTTTTTCTTCTTCCTCTTCTTCTTCATCTTCTTTATCTTCTTCTTTTTCTTCCTCTTTAACTTCAACAGCCTTTGGGCGTGATTTCAGTTTGTCCAGAAGTTCATCATCAAGTGCTTCATCATTTATGTCTGATAAATCAGATGCTAATGCTAACATCTGTGAGTAAGCCTTGGATAACAGTAAATCTGTTGTTTTTGATGTGAGTATTTCAGCATTTAATGCCAGATTCATCGCTTTAGCTGAAGCATTCTGTATTATAATTGGCATAGCATCTTTAGTGTACACAGATGCATTTACTGACAAATTCAATGCTTGAGAGAATGCTCTTTGTATATCTGACAGTGTTTTCTCTTCATCTATTGTTAGAAGGTCAGATGTGTATATTGTTTCATCCTCATAAGCCGCTACCAGGTCAATTCCAACTTCCATCGGCTGGATATCAAGTCTGGTAAGAATACCTGCAACATCCCGGGGGACTGCTTCTCCTTCAGCAACAATTACTTTATCTTTGGTTATAACAATTTTTCCTTTTTCAATTTTTGCAGGAATACCTACCTTTTGAAGTTCTCCAAGAATAGGGCCCGGATTAAAAGCAGTGTCACCTTTAGGTACTACAATGTCTGACGGAGCTATGCTTCCAGCTTTTGCTGGTGCTGCAGTTTTACTGGCTTCAAGAATCTTAAAGAGTTTAAACGGATTCATATCAGTGAAGATCAATGCAGGTTGACCTTCCATATGTTCACTGAGCGCATCTATGTTGGATTTTTCAGATTCACTCAAAGCTAAGCTCATCAATGTCTTCCTTGACATTTTAATGACTGTAGTGTCCTTCAAGTTTTGTCGCATTTTCTGGAGTTGGGGAGCTGGTATGTCGGCCAGATTAGCCATACCCACCACATTATGAGTTTTAATAAGCTCTTTAATGTCATTTACTTCTTCTTTTTTCCATTCAGCAACATGAGCCATTAGATCACCCTCGCTACTGGACCCATGGTTGTTTTTATATACATGGATTTTATCTGGTTTCTTCCTTTCTCCAGTTTTCTGTCTAAAATTCCAAGCACAGCTTCCACATTATCTGCAATTTGCTCATCGTCCATATCCTGGGAACCAACAATTGCCTGGATAACTGGCTGATCCTTTATTCTAACTTTTACTGTATTATTAAGTCTTTCCATTATTGGATCTGGTTTAATTGATGCTGGAACTGGTTTTGGCATCTTTTTTCGAGGCCCAAGAACTGGTCCTAAAAATCTACCGACTTGAGGCATCATATCTGCCTGTGCAACAAAAAATGTGTATTCATTGGCCATTTTTTTGGCCTTTTTCCGGTCCTTTCCAAGATCTTCCAAATCATTTTTGCTGATTACAAGATCTGCACCGGCATTTTTTGCCTGAACTGCCAGTTCACCATCTGCTATAAAGGCAATTTTTATGCCTTTACCACGTCCATTTGGAAGGAAGACTTCTTCATCAAATCTGTTTTCTGGTTTTTTCACGTCTAAATCTTTGATGTTTATAACAACATCTATAGACTGTGTGAAGTTTCTCGGCTTAGATTCGCTCTTAGCCTTCTTCACCGCTTCCAATATCTCTTGATTCATCAAATTCCTCCATGAACTTCTTTGATAAAAAGTTCACAATAATTGATTAGTTAATCAAATGGATTATTTTGGTTAATTTAATTAATATCATTGATTTTATTGAAATTGTTCGTCGTATACGCCTTCATCAATATCTTTCTGTGCGATTTTAGGATCTTTACCATCTACAGTTAATCCCATGCTTACGCATGTTCCTATAACTTCTTTTGTGGCCATTTTATAATCATTTGAAAGTAATGAATCGTATTTCATCTTGGCGATTTTAAGTGCCTGTTCTATAGATAGATCGGCAACTTTGTCCATTCCAGGATCTTGAGAACCTTTTTCAATATTTAGTTCATCTAATATAAGTGCAGTTGTTGGAGGTGTACCTACTTTAACTTCAAATTCTTTTGTTCCAACATCCACTATGATTTTTACTGGAACTTTAATTCCTGCAAAATCTGAAGTTTTGCTGTTTATCTGCTCTACAACTTGCATCATGTTAATACCGAGCGGTCCAATTGCAGGGCCCAATGGTGGTCCTGGTGTTGCTTTTCCGCCTTCAATAAGAATTTCTACTGTTTCTTTTGCCATTAATCTGCCTCCTTCTGTATTAATCTTATCTGGTCACCTTTGACCGTAACTGGGATTGGAATTGCAGCTTCAATAAGTTCTAAAACTACTTCTTCCTTGGATTCATCTATTCTAACAACTTTAGCCCTCTCTCCTTTAAAAGGGCCTGATATAAGTTCTACAATACTTCCTTTTTTTACTGAAGCTATTATGGGTTCTGGGTTTAAAAAGTTTTTAATTTCTTCAAAGGTTATTTCACCTTCAACTGATCCCCTTAAATTCGGGACTTTTAGTGCAGGATCTTGCATATCAAGTTTTGAGGATGTTTCAACCAGAATATAACCTCTTAATGTATCTGGAACAAGTATAGAATTTACCTCAAGATCACTATTTTTAACATTTCTTGCAAGTAATCTTGCAACATTTTTTTCCTGTCCTACAAGGGTTCTGAATGCATAAATCAAAATATCACTTACCTAAATCATTTGGACTAATTCATATAGATTAAACTATAGAAAACCGGTTAGCTGGGCTATTAAGGTTATTATAAACCCTATTGTCCCTATTATTATAATTCCTATTCCTGTAATTTTTGATACATTTTGAAATTCTTCTCTATCCGGTCTTTTCGATATGTACAGAACTCTTCTGCACTGTTTTATAAATTGGGAGATAGATTCACTATTTAAATTCATAAAAATACCTGCTTAAATTCCTATAGAATAAGTTACTGAATAAATTAAATGTAATAGAATAATATATTTCCTAAGTTATCCTATATAAATGATAGTAGTTTATTTTCTTTATGAATTTATAAACCTTTTCATTTTTATAGATAACTAAAACTAGTCATGATAGAGAAAATCTTATGGTGTTTAAATATTATTCATTAAATTAGAAAACACCATCTATAAATTCTTCTAAAGCTGATTCTTTAACCGAATCTTTAGTTTCTTCCTCCATATATTCACGTTCTGCAGGTACGCCGAATATATGGGGTGATTTTACTCCGGCCACTACGAGTGTTGTCCTGATAACATTCTGAAGCTCTTCCTGTATCTGAGTACCCCAAATTATGTTTGCATCCGGATCTAATTCATCAGCAACTATCTGAACAATCTTTTCTGCCTCATGCAATGTTAAATCAGAGCTTCCTGATATGTTTATCAGGGCACCTTTAGCATTTGAAATATCCAGATCAAGTAATGGGCTATTTAATGCCTCATGAACTGATTCTATTGCCCTATCACCAGATTCAGATTCACCCATACCTATCATTGCCATTCCAGACTCTTTCATTATGCTTCTAATGTCTGCAAAATCAAGAGCCACCAGCCCTGGCTTTGTAATAAGCTCTGTTATTCCTTTAACAGCTCTGCCCAGAAGTTCATCTGTAACCATGAATGCTTTATTAATAGGTAGATTTGGTGCTACTTCCAGTAATTTATCATTGGGTATTACAATAACTGTATCTGCTGCATTTTGAAGTTTATCTAATCCTTTTTCAGCATTTTCACGTCTTCTAAGTCCTTCAGCACTGAAAGGCATTGTTGCAACAGCAATGGTTAATGCGCCGATTTTTTTGGCTAAACTGGCAATAACTGGAGCTGAGCCTGTTCCAGTACCCCCTCCAAGACCACATGTTACGAAAACCATGTCAGCCCCTTCTAACCGTTCTTTTATCTGTTCTTCGCTTTCTTCGGCGCTTTGTTCACCTATTTCAGGTATACCTCCAGCACCCAGACCACCGCATGTTCCTTTACCTATCAATATCTTCTGATGTGAGTTAGAATAGAAAAGATCCTGAGCATCCGTATTAACGCTTATTGTGTCTGCTCCTTCTATTCCTATTTCCATTAATCTTGAAACTGTATTATTTCCAGCCCCACCAGTTCCAACAACCAATATCTTAGCTTTGCTTTGTTCTATGATATCTTGTAGATCATTGTTAATATCTGATATATCGATGCTATTTTGTATATCCCTAGGTCTTCTCTCTCTTCTCACTTCTGATTCTTTTAATGTATTATTTATAAGAGATTTCAATTCCTACCCCCACAGCCAATGTTGTTAAATTTATTTGTGGTATTGTAATAACTTGTATTTAAAAGCAACGGTTATATCACTCATAATTTGCCATCTTACAAATAATTTTTTGGTTTTTTTTAAAAAAATAGTTAAAAAAGCATTAATTAATATAATTTAATATTAAAGTAATAATAATTTTTGGATTAACCCCTCACTTTTAAATTTAAGATCTCGGCATGGCAATGATCTCTTTAATTTGAAGATCGAAGAAATTGCTCATATTGGCTGCTTTTAAAACTACTGCAGCGTCTACGCCCCATGCAGTCCCCCCAATTGCAATAATTTCTTCATCTACAGGAATTAAGCCCGCATCTGCAGCCATAATGCTAATTTCAACGCAAACTTTTATTCCTTGGCCAAAGAGTCGCAAAGTAGCTGCAATTATCTCAACAGGTGTTATACCACCAAATTTGTTAGAAATACCTCTTCCAACACCACTTAATGCATGAGAACCAGCATAAAAAGTAATGTCATTTTCTCTGAGTTTTTCTATATTTTCCTGAGTTATTTCCAGCTTTCCTTTTTCTTTAAAGCCTGCATGATGAGTTATACTAACTATATCCACATCTTTTATTGCTTCACGTAATTTCAAAGCACTTTTTCCGGATACGGACGCGATAACAATTTTTTTTATGCCTAATTCTTCTTTCCTTTGCTTTACAAGTTCTATTACTTTATCTGTATTTTCTGCCCCTTTATTTTCAAAATAATTAATGGTTTTTTCCATCCAATCACCAGATTCTTTTTTAAAGATAATTTAATCTCTTTTTTAAATCACCATTTTAATATATATTTTAAGATATATAACAAATTTTATATAAATAACAAGACAAAAAAGACTATATTCAAGTTAAAGGATATAAATAATTTTATTTTAAAGGATAAATTCCCAAAAAGGTGACAGAATGAAAGCATTTAACTTTATTACGCCAGATAGAACCACCAAGCCCCGTAAAAATGGAATTACAATGATGTTAGATAAGGGCATGGGTTTAAATGCCTTGAAAGATTTAATGGAAGTATCTGGTGAATATATTGACCTTGCCAAGTTCGGTTGGGGAACATCAGCCCTACATGATAGAAATCTCATAAAAGAAAAGACTGAAATGTATTTATCCTACGATGTGAATCCTTATCCGGGTGGAACACTATTTGAGCTTGCATTCATGAAAAATAAATTTACTGAATTTTTAGATGAAGCTGATAAATTAGGATTTAAAGCTATTGAGATATCCGACGGCTCTACAAACATATCATTTGAAGATAGATTAGAAATGATATATAAAGTAAAAGAAAATGGTTTTTTAGTTATTACAGAAGTTGGGAAAAAAAACCCTGTTGAAGATCATAAATTAGATATTGATAATCGAGTAGATATTATTAATTCCGATCTAAATGCCGGTGCGGACAGAATACTGATTGAAGCACGTGAGGGAGGAAAAGATCTGGGAATTTATGATGAATGCGGAGAAGTTAAGGAAGATGAACTTGAAAGTCTTATAAAACATGCCAATATGAATAAATTAATCTGGGAAGCTCCTCTTAAAAACCAGCAAGCTTATTTAATTTTAAAGTTCGGAGCAAATGTAAATCTCGGCAATATAGCACCAGAAGAGATAACAGCTCTCGAAACTATGAGAAGAGGGCTTAGAGGAGACACTTTAGGCAAGGTGAATCTTTAATGATAGAAGAAATCACAATTATTGGGGGTTATGACAAGCAGGGAAATAAAGAACCTGTGGAAGAAGTTATAATCAAAAAAGGAGAAATATTTGGAGTTGTAGGTCCCACTGGAAGTGGAAAAAGCTCGCTTATTGCCGATATTGAACAGCTTGCCCAGGAAGACACATTTTCAAGAAGAAAAATTCTTGTAGACAGTAAAGAGCCCAGTTATGAAGATAGAACCAATCCAAGAAGAAAAATGGTGGCGCAGCTATCTCAAAATATGAATTTTTTAGCTGACATGAGTGTTGGGGATTTTTTAACACTCCACGCCAAATGCAGGGGAGCAAGTGATAAATGCGTTAATGCCGTGGTTGAACTTGCAAACACGCTTACTGGAGAACCCATAAAGAAGGAACACGATCTCACCATATTAAGCGGAGGACAGTCAAGAGCCCTTATGGTGGCTGATGTGGCCATTATAAGCAATTCCCCTATTGTATTGATTGATGAAATTGAAAATGCAGGTATACGAAAACATGACGCCCTTAAAGCCCTTGCAGGACATGGAAAAATAGTTATGGTTGTAACACATGACCCTGTACTTGCTTTAATGACAGATAAGCGGATTGTTATGAAAAATGGCGGTATGCAGAACGTTGTACATACAAGTAAAAAAGAAAAACGCATATCTAAAAAATTAAATAAAATAGATGAATTAATGCTTAATTTAAGAGATAGAGTAAGAAATGGAGAAATACTTGAAGACATAGAACATATTGAGATTTAAATTTAAAAAGCACTGCAATTCTTTAATTTTTTTGGTCTCCACTATATTTATCTCTATCAAAAAGCGAGTTGATAACATGAGAATGATAATCGTTGCTGGAACTCCCGGATCTGGAAAGACTGCAGTTTTAATGCATGCATTAAAAAGTCTGAATGAGAGAAAATTTAAATCATCAGTGGTTAAAGTGGATTGCCTTTACACAGATGACGATAAAAAATTTGCAAAAATTGGTGTTCCAACTAAAGTAGGGCTTTCAATGGATATGTGTCCAGATCACTATGCGATTTACAACATAGAAGATATGATAAGCTGGGCTTTAGAAAATGAGTCAGATTTTTTAGTTATGGAAACAGCAGGGCTCTGTCACCGTTGTGCCCCTTATACCATGAATTGTCTTGGAGTATGTGTTATAGATGCAACAAGTGGCCCAAATACTCCCTTAAAAGTAGGTCCTTTCTTGAGCACTGCTGATGTTGCTGTTATTACCAAAGGAGATATGATTTCCCAGGCAGAACGTGAAATATTCAGAGAAAGAGTTTTGGAGGTTAATCCTAATTGCAAAGTAATAGAAGCTAATGGGCTTAGCGGCCAGGGATGTGTGGAACTTGCTGAAGAAATGTTGAAATCCAAAGAAGTAGCTCTTGACCAAGAAAAATTAAGGCATTCAGCCCCCCTTGCAGTATGTACGCTTTGTGTGGGTGAAACAAAAGTAAATAAAAAATATCACCGCGGTATACTTAGAAGAATTGACGGTTTCCAGAAATATGAGGGGGAATAATCCCTATATCTTATTTATAGAGGTAATATAAATGACAAACAGTTCCAACTCAAATCATCGCCAGAAGATTATTAAATTACTTCCAGGTTTTCAATGTGGAATTTGTGGATACGCAAGGTGCGATGAATTTGCTGAAGCGCTTTTAAGGAAGCATGCTACCCTTGAAGAATGCAGATTCCTGCTTCAAGAAACATTCGCCAAAAATCGGGCTAATTTGGAGAAAATACTCAGGGAAGAGAAAATAATTCCCGAAGAAGAGAAAATAATTGGTTTACTGGATGGATATGAAGCAGATATTATTTTAAATGCTCTTCCTGAGGAACATTCTTGTAGAGAAACTCTATTTCCTTTTACAAGAGAAGAACTTAAAGTTGGAGATATCATTAGATACAGACCTCTCGGATGTCCTATTATTCATTTTGCGGAGATAATTGAAGAAAATCATGGATTAATTGTTGTTCATATAGTTGGACCCTGCCACAGACTTGATGAAGAAGCAGATTTTGAATTCAAGGATATTGGCGTTTGTATGGTGGGAGGATTTGAGGGAATAATTGAAGGGAAGCTTCCAGCAGTTGGGGAAACTGTGAGATTTCTCCCAGGACACTGCATGATGCAGAAGGTTCATTCTGGCGTTGTTGTCCAGCTTGTAGGTAGAAGAGCTATTATTGAAGGTATTGACCTTAAAGTATGGGCCCCTCCGATTAAAGGGGAAAGATAAATTTTTATATAAAAACAATCGAGGAAAAATTTAATGGATGTTATTCTTCAGCAAGTCGCTAATTTAAGCATTTTAATCTATATTGTTTCAACGATGTTATATATGGGGCTGAGTTTTTTTCCAAAACAGTTTATAGAACCTCTAAAAAATAAAAAGCTGATATTGAAATCTTTAGCTGCAAATTTCATGCTTTTGCCCATTATAACTTATATAATTCTCCAAATAATCCCTCTTCAACAAGGACTTGCAATTGGACTGGTTTTAATGGCTACAGGGGCTGGATCGCCATTTATGCTTAAAATTGTCCAATTTATAAAGGCAGATATGGCATTTGCAGTAGGTTTAATGCTTATATTATCAACCGTGACTCTAATTTACATGCCGCTGGTACTATCTCTTCTTTTACCTGGCATTTCAATCAATCCAGTATCCATAGCGACTTCATTACTGGTTTTGATATTTTTACCATTAATTGGTGGAACGGCCTTAAAATGGAGATATAACAATATAGCTAAAACAATTAAACCAGTATTTAATCAAATATCAAATATATTCATATTTTTAGTGATAATTCTATATTTAGGGCTTAATTATCCGGATTTTATCTCAGTATTCGGCACAGGGGCACTTATAGCCACCATAACCTTTGTACTTACAGGTTTTTTGATTGGATATTTTTTAGGTGGACCTTCCAAAAATACAAAAACAGTGCTTGGAATGGGTACTGCAATACGAAACTCATCTGCAGCCTTTGTAGTCGCTTTTGCCAATTTCAGCGCAAATTATGATGTAATGGCCATGATAATTGTTGTTTATATGCTCAGTATTATCATAATGATGTTTATTTCAGGAGAAATTAGTAAACGAACAGGAAAAGTTTCAGAAAATGTATAGAACCGAGAATTGAATTTTATATTATTCATCTGGATAGAATTAACTTACATTGTATGAAAAAATATAAAATTAATTGGCCAAATATTTTTATTACTATTTTAACAGGGTTGCAGTTATGAAAAATACAAAATATAAAATTATACCCATAAAAACAGGTTATATCAAGCCAAATGAATCCTATGATATAATCATAGATAATTCAAAGGATTTATTAGAAGATGGAGACTTTCTTGTAATTTCAGAAACTCCCATAGCCATATCTCAAGGTAGACTTGTTGATGAATCTGAATTTAAGCCATCGCTTCTTGCGATTTTTCTTGCAGATATCTGGTCTAAATACATTTGGGGCTATTTTTTAGGGTCACTTCTGGGTATTAAGAAAAGGACCATTAAAAATTTAAGAAATTTACCTCCTGAAGCCAGATCACATAAAGAGGTCGTTTTAAAGTATTATGGACTAAAACATGCCTTAAAACCTGCTTCTGAAGCAGGAATTGACTTGAGTAACGCTCCGGGGGCTTATGTTTCACTTTTACCCGACAAACCAGGGGAAGTTGCGGCGGATATTGCTGTAAAAATATCTAAAAATCTTGGTAAGGAAGTTGTTGTGATAATTATTGACACAGACGTTACTTATGAACTTTTGGGAAAACGATTTACATCCTTACCTATATCTGCAGAAGGGATTAAAGCTGATTTCGGAATTTTTGGATATTTTTTCGGTAGGTTTGGTAAAATTGTGGGGCCCACGCCGCTTGCACTTTCTAAGCCCTATGATCTGGATAAAATTATGGAAATTGCCCAGATTGCCGATGATTATCAGAATAAAAACGAATACAGTATGAAAACCGTTTATGATATGGGAAAAACATTTAATGATAAAGTTGACTGTGTAACAATTGAAATGTTAGATTCAATTCAACATACACCTGCAGTTATCATTAGAAGGCGTTGATATTCATTATCATACATAAGATAATTGCTTGCTGTGATCAATATTGTTTCATCAAAATAATTAAATAGTAGTAAAACAATAATACATAGTAACATCAAAAATATGTCATGCCCCGAAATGACAATATTTTTAAGAACAAATTTGGATCAAAATTGAATATAAACCCGATTATTCCACCGACACACAATGAATATTCTATTTAATTCCCCATTAATACCTTACTAATAATTTAACCATTTTTTTAGCGCGGGAAAGGATCCAAAATAAGGAGGAAAAAAATGCTTAATGTTAATGGCCCACTAACTCAAGAACAGATTAGATCTTCCCTATCTAAAGAAGGAGCAGAGATGCTTAATGAATCTCTGGTTCAAGAGTTAATTTATGAAGTTACTGAAGATAATGAAAACAGTATTTCCATTGTCAAATGTTTATTAGAAGGTAAAATAACCGATGAAGAGATTTCTGAAGAAATCGAATTAAGGCTCAACATTGTAAGAAAAATTTTATACAGGCTCTACGATGCTGGACTTGCAAGTTACAAGAGGAGCAAAGACCCAGAAACTCAATGGTACACATACAGCTGGAAATTCGAAAAAGATAAAGTAATTGACACTATAACCAAAAAATTCGAGGAAAATTCCAGGGAAATGGAAGAATCATTGGCATACGAAGAAGACAACATGTTCTTTACATGTATCAATGGATGCAGATATAATTTTGAAGAAGCTTCAGAGTACAATTTTGTATGTCCTGAATGTGAAACAACTCTGGAATATCAGGATAACTCTTCTTTAATCACAGAATTAAAGGAAAAAATGAGCTAATTTATTTATAAGGGGTAAAATTTGACCATAAATATTCTGGAAAATCTTAAATGCCCCTCTTATTTAATTGAACATTCAAAGGCTGTATGTAATAAAGCCTTAAAACTATCTTCTAATTTTAATGTTAATACTGAACTTGTAAAAACAGGCGCTTTACTCCATGATATTGGCAGATGCAAAACAAATGGCATAGAGCATGGAATAGTGGGAGCTGAAATATTGAAAGAGCTCGGATTTTCCCATGAAGTTTCAAATATCGCCCTGAGACATATTGGTGCTGGCATTCCAAAAGAAGAAGCAAAAATACTTGGCTTACCTCCAAAAGATTATATACCTGTTACTTTAGAAGAAAAAATAGTCGCTCATGCTGACAACCTCATACACTGGAGTGAAGAAGTCAATTTACATTTCACAATTAAAAAATGGAATGAAAAACTTGGTAAGGACCATCCTTCAATAAAGCGTATTATTAAACTTCATAATGAAATTGTTGGCAAATAACAATTTAATAAAATTTTTTAAGATGATGATCTAAAAAATTAGTATAAAAACATTTGGAGATTAAATTGCCATCATCTAAAAATATAATAATATTTACCGGACCTTCACTGCACCCTGATGAAGCTTCAACTATTTTAGATGCTGATTACCGCCCTCCAATTAAGAGAGGCGACATAATCACTGCCTTAAATGATAATCCCGACATAATAGGCATTATTGACGGCGTTTTTCATCAGCAGCCTGCAGTTTCCCACCGCGAAATTCTTGAAGCTCTTAAAAAAGGAGTTACGGTAGTGGGCGGTGCCAGCATGGGGGCTCTTAGAGCATCTGAACTTGATGATCTCGGGATGATAGGTGTGGGCTATGTATATAACCAGTACAAAAAAGGCCTGATTGAATCAGATGATGATGTGGCTGTTGCTATTAATCCCGTTAATCTTGAACAGATTTCAGATCCGCTTGTAAGCATGGAATATAACTTTAAAAGGGCTTTAGATAATGGCATCATATCTGAAGAGGAATTTAACATATTACTTAAAACTGCAAAATCTATTTTTTATCCTAAAAGAACATATGGCCTTGTTTTAAATTCAGCCCCTGTTCATCCTGCAAAAATTGCAGTTATTGAAAACTTTTTAATTAAAGAAGGGATCGATATTAAAAAACAGGATGCACTGGAAGTTGTAAAATACATTAAGAATTTATTAAATGACAGAGTATAATTCTTCAAAAAGAAATATTTAATTAATATATTCTAATTAAAAATATTTTATAAATTTATTTGAGTAAAGGATGAGTCTATGAACCTTGATGAAAAAATAAAAAAATTAAGAGAATATCTTAAAGATAAAAATGTTTTAGTTGCTTTTTCTGGAGGGGCAGACAGCACTCTTGTTGCAAAAATAGCAAAAGATGTGTGTAGTGAAGCAGTTGCAGTTACTGTTGATAATGGGGTTTTACCTCCAGACTGTATAAAAAATGCAGAGGAAATTGCAGCTAAAATTGGAATTGATTATGAGGTAATAAAAGAGAATTTCATTGAAAATGAAGCTTTTAAATCCAATCAGCCCAATAGATGCTTTATCTGTAAAAGCATAATGTACAGCAAATTAGAGGATGCAGCCGAAGAAAAAGGGATTGATACGATAGTTGATGGAACAAATATCAGCGATTTACTGGAAGATCGCCCTGGAATAACGGTTAATTATGAAAAAAATATTGTAAGTCCACTTGTCTATGCTGGTTTTACCAGTGAAGATGTGAGAGACACGCTTAAAAATCTCAATATAGCTTATTCAACCAATACAACCTGTTTTGCAACAAGAATAGCTAAATATAATGAAATAACTCTTAAAAAAGTAAACAGAATAAGTTATGCCGAATCTTTAATTAAAAATATGGCTGGTGAACCTGTAAGAGTTAGGGATGATAATGATATAGCCCGAATTGAGGTTGGAAATATTGACAAACTTTTAAATAGAACCTCACTGAATCATATAAACTCAGAACTTAAAGCAGTTGGTTTTAAACGAGTTACGCTTGATATTAGCGGATATGGAGACGAAGAGAAAGAGCTGGTAATTTATACTCCGTGTAAAGATGAAAAAAATAAAATAATGTTCGAAACTGAGTTACCATATCAAATAGACATCAAAAAAACATGTTTAGAACTTGAAAAATTGGGATCTATTAAATGTTCTGAGGAAATGGGTATAGTGATGCTTGAAATTGAAGGGAGAAATGTAACCATATTTAGAGCGGGTAAAATTGTTGCAAGGCGTGTTATTGATAAAGAAGATGCAGAAGATTTATTAATCAGAGTATTGCCACGTATAAGAAGATTTAACTGATAAAAAGTTTTATTAAAGTTCTTTATGTACATTTTCTTCAATTTTTCTTCTGAAACTTGAAGTTTTTTGCCAGAATCCCCTGTTATCATCACCTTCCAGCAATATGTATCTTCCAGTAACTTCAACTTCAATTTCGTCCACTGTAATGCTGTTAATAAATATTTCTACCTTAGAAGCATCTTCAATCAGGTCGTTTGTCCTGTAATCGTAGTTGATAGTAAGATTATTGTAATTGTATACATCCCTAATTGTCTTTTTGATTGTCTGCTCAATTAAATTAAAAATAGTTTCTACTGCTGGTGCACCTTCCCACCAGCAGTGTCCAAGGATCAATTTTAAGAGTATTGTTTTAACAGATACATTTCCCTGATTTTTTGAGATAATCCTAAGATTTCCTCTGTCTGATGTTATTTTAAGAAGTAATTGTTCTGACATCTTAATCCTTGATAGCTTTTATTAGATCTGTAGCTCTTACAATCCCTGCGAGCTCACCTTCAACGTCAATAACTGGTATTTGCTCGATATTATGATGTCTCATCTTGTTGGCACATTCTGTTACAGTTGTTCTTGTAGTTGCTAGAACTAACTCAGTCGCTGCAACGTCTTTAACTTCTTTATCAGAAAACTTCAGACGGTTTTTTATAACATAAAGAACATTTGTACTGTCCCATGACCATTTATCCCCTTCCGTACCTACTGATGTATTATGGACAGTTCTTTCAGATACAACTTCGCTTTCATTAATAAAATCTGTTTCTGTAAGTATTCCGGAGAGTTTACCATCCTTATTTAGAGCAAGGAGAAATTTAAGATGTGAATATCTCATTATTTCAAAAGCAACATTTAGAGGAGTTCTTTCCCATGTTGTGGGCATATTTATTAACATGTAATCTTTAACTGGTTCTTTAATATCCAGTTTCCATAAAGCATTTTCAATTAAATCAAATGCAGTGATAATACCTACAAGTTCATCATCCTGAACAACTGGAACCCTTCTTATGCTATTTTCTATCATTAATTCTGCTGCATCTTTTATATTGTCGTCAGGAGTGACTGTTAAAAGATTTCTGGTCATAATAAGAGCTATCTGTTCTTCATCTGGATTTTCAACAAGATCTGATCTTGTTACTATTCCAACAAGTTTTTTTGTCCCTGATTTTACAACAGGCAATCCTGAAACATTTTTTTCTCTCATTAGCTCCAGAGCATTTAAACGGTTGCCTGGAACCTGTATATAGTGTATATCCTCTGACATTACTTCTTTTACAAGCATTGTTACACCAACTAATATTAATAAAAATCAATTAATTTAAAATTAATGTACAACTAAAACAGGGCATGAAGCCGATCTAACAACATTTTCAGTTACACTTCCCAGTAGAAATCTGTCTAATCCATGTTTGCCTGAAGTTCCCATTACAACGAGATCTATATTTTCTTCGGCTATTGTTTTAATTATAACATCTGATGGAGAACCCTCTTTAGTATCTAAAGTCAATTTAACATCTTTATGGCATTCATCTTCTTTCTTTCCCTCCATCACTATTTCAGAAATTCTTTGGAGTGATTTTTGCCCTTCTTCCTTAAGCATCTCCTTTATTCGAACTATAAGGTCTTCAGCAGGCAATCCTACCAACGATGATGTTTCAATTACATTTATGGCTATTAGTTCTGCACCACTTAAGCTTGCAATCCATGCTGCATGTCTTGCAGCTTTTTCTGCATATTCAGAACCATCTGTAGGTACTAAAATTTTTTTATACATGAGTTCACCTCTTAGGATAATATTGCTCATTAATACATTTTAATAGTTTGGATTTAGTATTATATAAACTGAATTAGTATTAATTTACAAATACGCAAATGTTAACGTACAATTAAAACAGGGCATGGGGCTGATCGCATGGTATTTTCAGCCACGCTTCCCAGTAAAAACCGGTTAAAGCCATGTTTGCCTGAAGTTCCCATTACAACAAGATCTATATTTTCTTCGGCTATTGTCTTTAGAATCGTATCTGCAGGAGAACCTTCTTTGAACTTAAAGGTTAATTTCATTTCTTTTTCGCATTTTTCACCGCTGCTTAAACCAGTTAATATGTTTGAAATTCTATCAAATGATTTTTGCCCTTCCTGCTCTAAATTATTTCTTAATTCTTCTCTATCAGCAGATCTTATCCCTGTAAATCGTGGTGTTTCAATTACATTTAAAATAACAATTTCAGCACCACTTCTACTTCCAAATCGAAAAGCATGTTCTGCTGCCCTTTCTGCATTTTCAGAACCGTCTGTAGGTAGTAGGATTTTTTTATACATAAAATTCACTCCTAATTTATAAAATATTTAAATAATGCCTTAAACTACCTTTTAGATATAATGTTACCATCTTTAATTAAATATTTGAAATCTTTTACTTCTGTTCTGTTAATGATGGATAATGCAGGATTATTAGAGAGTTTCTTTACAATGATCATTTCTGCATTTTTGCCTTCTTCTATGCACCCATTATCTAAATTAAAAGCTTTAGCAGCGTTTGTTGTTGCTGTTTTAAATAATTCAAGGGGAGAAAAATATTCTCTGTAGTAACCGCGTGTCACTTTTAAGGCATATTCCATTTCACGTAACATATTTGGGGAGTTAAACATGATATTATCTGTTCCAAGAAGTACATTTATTTTGTGTTTAAGTAAATCCATCAATGGAGGAATCCCAACTGAAAGTGACCCATTTGATCGGGGACAACAGACCACAGAACTGTTACTATTACTTATTAACTCCAGATCATTCCCAATTGGGGCTGTAACATGGACCAGGACATCAAAATTTGCTTCAACAGCCCTTGCAACCTCGCTTTTACCTGTTGATTCCACTGATTCTTTTTGCAGTTTTTCATATTCTGCCACATGTATCGCTGAAATTTTTCCGTATTTTTTACATGCCTTTGTAATTAATTGTGCTATTTCATCCTTTATTTCGCCAAATCCACTTAAACCTATACCATCGCATGATTTAAGGATATTCTTAGCTGCCTTTTTAATTTCTGATTTTCTAATTTCTTCATTATAGAAAGAATCATCCCTTCCAAGGATTATTTTTCCAATAGGAATATTATCAGATGCTTCATTCATTAATTCTATCCCATCGATTCCCCCTTCTCTAAAATCAACAAATGTAGTTGTCCCACTTGCAAGCATATCCTTCATTGATTGTCTCATTTCATTAACTATCATCGCAGGAGGAGTTTCATTCAAAATTTTATGTTTTAAACCATCTGGAGGTTTAACGATCACATCTATACTCTTTCCATCACCAATATCTCGAGCTATTGAATCCCCTGTGTGTACATGCGAATTTATAAATGCCGGAGCAACAATCGATCCACGTGCATCAATTTTTTTACCTTTATTAACCTTATTTTTACTGATTTCAATAATCTTATTGTCTTCAATGACAATATTTGCCTTTATGGCTTTCATATCCTCTCCAAAAAGAACAGTGCCATTTTCAATTGTGATCATACTAATCAGGGTTCATATTTAGTTATTTTATTATTTTGAGTTTATTTCTATTATCTTTAACTTGACATATAAAAATCTGGATTAGTAATTCAATTTTTTAAAAAGAGGAAAAAATAATTAGAAATATTTTAAATTATTAATTTCATTTGACTCGGAAATTCTATTAAAATAGTCGGTTTTTACCCCGCCATGCCTGTATTTGAATTTTACCCTGTATGTTTTGTATGCTCCGGGTTTAAGGCCGTATGTATAAATGTTTCTGTAATATTTACCGTACCATGCTCTTGTGTAACAGGCCCCGGATGTTACTTTACCCTGATTTTTAACTGTCACATATAAATAACCCCCCGATTTATATGATTTTGTTACTATAAGGTCTGGTTTCGGAGTTATTACAGATATAATGACTGATTTAGTGCTGATTTTCCCAAAATTGTCTTTTACGGTTAAAGTTACAGTATATTTACCGTCTCTAGCGTATGCATGCTGAACGTATGATCCTGAACCAGTTGTGCCGTCGCCGAAGTTCCAGCTGTATGAAGTTATATTATCGCCAGTATCGGGGTCATAAGAACTTGAGCAGAATCCTATCAATGTTTTTGGAACTAATTTGCTGGTTGTAATGTAAAAATTTGCTACTGGACTTCTATCAGTAACTGTAACAGTTTTAACTGATGATGCTGTTTTGGAGTTGCTGCTGGTTACACTATGAGTTACTGTGTATACACCCGGATTTGAATATGTATGGCTAAGGTTGACCGGTACAGAGCTTGTTGTTTCATTTTCATCCCCAAAATTCCAGTAGTAATTTGTTATATACCCTTCAAGGTCTTTAGAACCTTCTGTAAAGGTTATGGGTTGATTAATATAATGCGGAGAATTGCTTATTGTGAATCTGCATGTTAAATTATTTCTTACTCTGTCACTATTATACCAGCTTTCAGCTGCTTCATCATCATATGGAGTTGTCTCAGATGCATTTGGGAATTTTGCACTCCAATTTCCAACAAAAGCAGCGTATCCATGATCATTCCGCCAGATTTGGGTTCCATTGTATTCTGTTGATTTTAAAATCGTTTCATAATTTTTATTGTTGGCATCTGCAAAGTCCAGTGCCCCATTCAAGAAATCATATACAATTTCCGCACCATTCCATGCTGTAGCATAATAATTTGCCCCCGCACCTGTAAACATACTTGCAAAATTGTAGATAGTTTCTATTGGATTTGCAACTTCTTTATCTCCAACCCATCCAGTGGAAAAACATGAATGAAGTAATATTACAGGGATGTTTTGTTTAAATGGGGCTGTAAATAGATCTGAATTCCACCCTTCGCGCATCTGGTCGCCTATACCCCAGATAAAATTATCATCAGAACCAACAAGTGCATAAGGAGGGCTCGCTTTTCCTCCATTTCCGTCATAATTTCCGGATTGATAGCCTCCATGTCCTGCATATATGACCGCATCTGCATCATACATCCCTTTCAGTATGTTTTTGGCAGTTGCATTTGATCTGTAAAGTTCTAAGACCTCATATCCATTAGACTTAAGCTGATTAGCCAGTGTCGATGTTTCTATGTAAGCCTGGTTATAATCACTATTTGAATCCCCAATAATAAGGATATGAGCTTCAGATACAGGTAAAAATGCAAAAATAATGGTAAAAATCGTTATTATTAAAGTTATACTCCACAATTTGTTAGTTTTAGACAAACTTAACCCCTCCCCAAAAAGGTATAGAATATTGGAATTTCATTATATGAATTAATTGTTATTCACATAATTATATTTTTTTAATGTAATGATGTGGGGTTTAGCACATATTGTATATAAATTAATACGCTTTTATCCATTTTTATATAAAATAGTTTTAATAAATAGCAGATTAGAAATAAAAATTTATTATAATATCTTAAAAATAAAATTAAACTTATTCCAGATGGTAAATCAACATTCCCAATATAAAACCAAGTACTGCAAATACAAAAAACCCAATGATGCCTGATCTAACTGAATAAGAGATAGTGTTATTTAGAGCACTCCAAATAAAAAACACTAATCCTCCTAATACTCCAATCAATAATCCTATCTTCAATGAATAATTAATCCTGTCATTCATTATCTTTCTAATTAAAAATTGTATTTGATAGCATATATGATTTTATACTAAGACAAAAAGAAAAATTAAATATCATGGTATTCATTTAGAGATTTTACTCTGACTTCGCCTTCCCTTACTTTTTCGATTGCAGTCAGTGCTGCACGAGCCCCTGCAAGCGTTGTAACGTAGGGGATTCCGAGTTCCACAGCAAGCCTTCTAATATAGTATCCATCGTCTGCAGACTGCTTACCTGAAGGAGTATTTATAATAAGATTAATTTCCCCATTAAGTATAGCTTCCTTGATATTAGGCGACCCCTGGCTGATTTTCTTAATTCTATCAATTTTAACATGATCTTCAACTGCCCTTGCAGTTCCTCTTGTTGCAAGCAGTTTAAAACCAAGTTCTTCAGCTTTCTGGACAATGTCCAGTATTTTATCTTTATCTGCATTCCTGACGCTGATAAATATTTTCCCTTCTTTGGGAAGCTCCATATGAGCAGATAACTGTGATTTATAATATGAAACTCCAAAATTATCATCAATTCCCATACTTTCTCCTGTTGATTTCATTTCAGGTCCTAAAATTGAATCTGCCTCTGGGAGCTTGATAAATGGGAATACCGATTCTTTAACTGCAACGTGATCAATTTTTATCTCATCAGTAAGACCTAAATCTTTAAGTTTATATCCTATCATCAGCTTTGCTGCTATTTTAGCAAGAGGAACGCCCACTGCCTTACTTACAAATGGTACTGTTCTACTTGCACGTGGATTTGCTTCTAAAATGTAAACTTTATGTTCTCCATTATCTTTTACTGCATACTGAATATTCATCAGCCCTACCACATCGAGTTCAAGTGCAAGTTTTCGAGTATAGTCTTTAATTGTTTCTATAACATCCTCAGGAATTGTTTGTGGAGGTATAACACATGCTGAATCTCCAGAATGGACTCCAGCTTCTTCAATGTGTTCCATTATTCCACCAATAAATACATCTTCTCCATCACAAAGTGCATCTACATCCACTTCAATGGCTTCTTCAAGGAATTTATCTACAAGTATTGGATGTTCTGGAGATATTTTTACGGCCTCTTTCATGTATTCCTTAAGTTCTACATCATCATAAACTATTTCCATAGCTCTTCCGCCGAGTACATATGAAGGTCTGACAAGTACCGGGAATCCAATCCTTTGAGCAGCTTCTCTTGCTTCTTCAAATGAGTAAGCAGTTCCATAATCTGCCTGAGGGATATTTAATTTCTCTAAAACCTGTGTAAACCTTTCACGGTCTTCTACCCGGTCAATACTTTCATGAGGAGTGCCCAATATTTTCACCCCTTCTTCTGCAAGAGGTACAGCGAGGTTTATTGATGTTTGACCTCCAAACTGGACTACAACTCCGTAAGGTTTTTCTTTTTCAATAATTCCCATAACATCCTCAAATGTTAATGGTTCAAAATAAAGCTTATTTGATATATCATAATCAGTACTTACAGTTTCTGGATTGTTATTTATCACTATGGTTTCTATTCCTTCATCTTTAAGGGCCATTGCACCATGTACGCAGCAATAATCAAATTCTATTCCCTGACCAATTCTGATTGGTCCCGCACCAAGTATAATGACTTTCTTCTTATCAGAAACTTCTACTTCATCAAATTGTTCGTAAGTACCATAATAATAAGGTGTTTTTGCTTCAAATTCAGCCGCGCAGGTGTCAACCATTTTATATGTTGGAAGGATTCCATTTTCTTTTCTCATGTCCCTTATTTCTTCTTCCCCATATCCAGTAATTTCTGAAAGTTTTTTATCAGAAAATCCCATTCTTTTGGCTTTTCGAAGCATGAAAGGATCAGAAATAGTTTCTTTATCTAATTTATTTTCAAAATCAATAATATTCATTATTTTATAAAGGAAAAATTCATCAATTTTTGTAATTTCTTTAATTTCATCAATACTCATGCCCGATTTAAGAGCAGTATAAACCTGAAAAATTCGATCATCTGTTGCATTTTCCAGTGCTTCTTTATCATAATCAACATCATCGAAACCAAATCGTTTAATATCAAGAGATCTTATGGCTTTATGCAGAGATTCTTCAATAGTTCTTCCAATAGACATTACCTCCCCAGTGGATTTCATCTGAACGCCAATTTGCTTATTTATGCCTTTAAATTTATCAAATGGCCATCTGGGTATTTTAGCAACTACATAATCAATTGAAGGTTCAAAAGATGCTGGTGTTTCTTTAGTAATGTCATTCTGTATTTCATCAAGGGTCATGCCTATAGCAATTTTTGATGATATTTTGGCTATAGGGTATCCTGTGGCCTTTGAAGCAAGTGCACTGCTTCTGCTTACCCTTGGATTTACTTCAATCACTTTATATTCTCCAGTTTCTGGATGCACTGCAAATTGTATATTACACCCTCCCTGAATCTGAAGAGCTCTTATTATCTTAATAGAAGCATCTCTGAGCTTTTGATTATCATCATCACTTAGTGTTTGAGAAGGAGCAACAACAATGCTTTCTCCAGTGTGTATTCCCATAGGATCGATATTTTCCATGTTACACACAATTATACATGTATCATTTTTATCTCTCATTACCTCATATTCAAACTCTTTCCAGCCCATTACGGATTCATCAATGAGAACCTGACCTATGAAGCTCATATCAAGACCACGGGTTGCTACTTCTCGAAGCTGTTCTTCGTTGTAAGCCACACCCCCACCAGTACCTCCAAGTGTGAATGCTGGTCTAACTATAACCGGGTATCCAATTTCTTCAACCGCTTCTAAAGCTTCTTCTAATGAACTTACCGCTCTTGCTTTTGGTACAGGCTCATTTAGCTCCTTCATAAAGTTATCAAAGAGATCACGGTCTTCTACATTCCTAATTGTTTCTACTGACGAGCCTATAACCTTAATTCCTTCAAGGGCACCGATTTCTTCAAGTCCTGTTGCCACATTTAAACCAGTCTGTCCACCCATTGTGGGCAAAATAGCATCTGGTTTTTCTTTTTCTATAATTTTTGCAACAATTTCGGGAGTTAATGGCTCGACATAGACTTTATCCGCCATGTCCATGTCTGTTTGAATTGTTGCAGGATTGCTGTTAACAAGAATTGTTTCTATCCCTTCATCTCTTAATGATTTACATGCTTGAGAGCCTGAATAATCAAATTCGGCTGCTTGCCCTATTTGAATCGGCCCTGATCCAATGATAAGAACTTTTTTTATGTCGTCGTCTTTCGGCATCTTTAGTCCCCTTTTTGTAATATTATTTATGTTATGTGAATTTAAATCCATTTAACTATATTTTTATCCATATTTAAGTATTTTGAATCATAATTGAGGTATTTTATCCTTAAATATGGAGAATTGGTCTTTTTATTAATTTGTTAATATTTTCTTATAATCTTAAGGAATCTGTCAAAATTATAATCTGTATCATGAGGCCCTGGACCTGCTTCTGGATGGTACTGCACACTTGAAACTGGTAATTCTTTATGTTCAATTCCTTCAGGAGTTCCATCATTTAGATTTATCTGAGTCATTCTAAGTGGTGTTTCCTCAACTGAAGAAGGATCTATGGTAAATCCATGATTTTGAGAAGTTATGGAAACTTTATCTGTCCTTAAGTCTTTTATTGGTTGATTTATTCCCCTATGGCCAAATTTCATCTTGTATATCTTAGCTCCAAATGCAAGTCCAATTATTTGCTGTCCGAGGCAAATTCCAAACATGGGAAGTCTTTCTGAAAGCTTTTTTACGTTACTTATAGCATCTTTTACTCTTGTAGGGTCCCCAGGACCGCTTGATAGAAGTATTCCATCAGGATCATAATCAAGGATCTCTTTATAATCCATTTTATAAGGCAGGACAACTACACCTGTTTCTCTTTTTAAAAGAGCATTTATACTGTTATTTTTTATTCCACAATCAAGTATTGCAACTCTTTTTTTGAATTTTTCTCCCAAAATCTTTGGTTTATCTACACACACCTGATCTACAAGGTCTATTTCTTCTATATTGGGTTGATTTTTTGCTAAATCCAGTAGTTCTTCATCATCAATTTCTTCTGTAGTGAGAACTCCTTTCATAGTTCCAAATTCCCTGATTTTTATTGTGAGTGCTCTTGTGTCTATTCCACTTATTCCAGGGATTTTATGTTCACTTAAGAAATCTGAAAGACTCTTTGTAGATTTTGCATGTGAAGGATGCTGACTCTCTTCTCGCACTATAAATCCTTCTGCCTTTATTCCATCTGACTGGAACCATTTTTCTGATATTCCATAATTTCCTTGAAGTGGATAAGTATTCATTAAAAGTTGACCTTTATATGACGGATCTGTGAGTGATTCAACGTAGCCTGTCATTCCTGTTGCAAAAACTACTTCTCCTGTCTTCGTTGTCTCAAAACCAAAACTTTCACCATAAAGAATTGTCCCATCTTCTAAAGCTAATTTTGCTTCTTTTACCATTTAATCACCATATTAAACATGAATTCGCCCAAATAGAGCTAATATTATAATTAGTAAATTTGAATAATTGATAAGTTTCTTAATCTCATTTGATTTTCAAGTATTTAGTCTTTGGGTAGATCCATAGAATCTGATTTCAGGGTCTTTTTCATCATTACAGCATCTTCACCGTCTTCATAATAATTTTCAAGGAATTCCTTTTCCTCAAAGCCCAATCTTCTGTAAAATTTTCTTGCGCCTTTATTTCCAACCCTGACTTCAAGCTTAATATCCTTTACATTACATTTAGCGAAGATATTTACAGCATAATCTACAAGCTCTGACCCTATACTTTTTCTTCTGTATTTTTTATCTACTGCAAGAGAAATTATATGACCCTCATCTTCATATCTGATCCAAAATATAATATATCCCACAACAATATTATTTTGCTGTGCTACAAGAAATCCTGCCCCAAGGTTATAAATATCTATAAGTATGCTGGGTGGATAGGGATCATCAAAAGCAGCTGTTTCAATTTCCAGAACTCTTTTAATGTCTGGGCGTTTAAACTCTCTTATTATCATGAATATCTCCGTGATAGAATGTGGGAAGATTTTACTCAATATATCATCAATAATTATGCCGATGCGGATAAGATAGTAGAAGTGGGTACTGGAAAGTTTTATAAAGTAGCATCCATTCTCCAGAATAACCTTAAAACTTCTATTGTAATGACGGATATTAAACCTTCTTGTAACAAGATTATTCAAGATGATATTTGTAATCCTAACTTAAAAATATATAAGGGATCATCTCTTATTTATTCTGTAAGACCAGAACCAGAATTACAACCATGCATTATAAAAGTTGCAGAAATGGTTGGTGCTGACATTATTATAAAACCATTTTCTACTGAATTTATAAATTCAAACAAAATGAAGCTGGTAAATTACAAAAAAGCGACTTTTTACATATATAAATAACTACTCAAATATTAGAATTATGTAATTAGATTTTAAGGAACTGTAAAGAAGTGTTATGATGAAATGGCAAAATTTAACTGTAGATGAAACTTTAAAGACACTGAAATCAGATGCAGAAAAGGGTTTATCAACTGAAGATGCCAAGAAACGCTCTATCAAATTTGGAAAAAATGAACTGGTGGAAAAAGAGAAAGCAGGCCCAATTAGTATTTTTCTTAGCCAGTTTAAGGAAATACTTATAGTTATACTGATAATTGCTGCTATTGCCGCTGCTTATGTTGGAGATACAATTGATGCAGTTGTTATTTTAATTGTAGTGGTTATAAATGCTGTCGTTGGATTTATACAAGAATATCGTGCGGAAAAAGCTATGGAAAAACTTAAAGGACTTATTTCCAGTGAAGCTGTTGTTATTCGGGATGGTAGGGAACAAAAAATACCTGCAGGCGACCTCGTACCTGGAGATATTGTTATTATAGAAGAGGGAGACAATATTCCTGCAGATTTAAGGATAATACAAAGTTCTGATTTAAATGTTGATGAATCAACTCTTACTGGAGAGCAACTTCCTGTTGAAAAAATTTGTGATCCTGTCGAACTTGGAAAAGAAAGCACATGTAATGCTGTATTCATGGAAACAAATGTATCCTCTGGTAGAGGTAAGGGTGTTGTTGTAGCGATAGGTATGGACACTAATATAGGAAAAATAGCAGAAATGATACAGGAGGAAGAGGAAGAAACACCATTACACCAAAAAATAGGTAGACTTGGAAGAAATCTTGGAATTCTTGCAATAGGAGTTTGTTCACTGGTATTTATTTTAGAATATCTACAAGGCATTCCAATAGTTGATACATTCCTCACAGCAATCTCACTTGCAGTTGCAGCTGTTCCAGAAGGTCTTCCAGCAATTTTAACATTAACACTTGCACTCGGAATGCAAAGAATGGCAAGAAGCAATGCCATTGTCAGGAAACTCCTCGCAGTTGAGACTTTAGGTTCATGTAACGTTATATGTACTGATAAAACAGGAACTCTTACTAAAAATAAGATGACTGTTAGAGAAACCCACATTACTGCCCCTGAAAGAGCATTTGAAATTTCTGCATTATGTAATAACGCCAGCATCCATGAAGGTAAAACTATAGGGGACCCCACAGATGTTGCCATGCTGGTTTTTGCTGAAGAAAATGGATATTTAAAATCAGAGCTTGAAAAAAGATATCCAAGATTACTTGAAATTCCACTGGATAGTGTCAGAAAAAGAATGACAACAGTGAATGAAATTGAAGGAGATAAATACGTTCTAGTTAAAGGGGCCCCTGAAATTGTACTGGGAAGATGTATGTGGATTGAAAGAGATGAAAGAATCCAAAAGCTTACAAAACAGGACAAAGAAGTCCTATTAAACGATTTAAAAGATATGACTAGCAAAGCACTTCGTGTTCTTGCTCTTGCCTATAAAAAAATCCCCCACGAAGAAAGTAAGTTTGATGAGCTGGACAAGGACAAACTCGAAGAAAATCTCATTTTTGTTGGTTTGGTTGGGATGATGGACCCACCAAGAAAAGAAGCTAAAGACGCTGTTGCAACATGTATAAATGCAGGAATTAAGGTGGTAATGATAACCGGAGATCATAAAGATACCGCAGCAGCCATAGCAAAAGAAATTGGAATTCTTACAGATGGTAAAGTCCTTACTGGCTCTGAACTTGATAAACTCACCGATGCTGAATTTGAAAGAATTGTTGAGGACGTTCAGGTCTATGCAAGAGTTTTCCCCGAACAGAAGGTTAGGATTGTGGAGGTGCTCAAAGATAAAGAAAATGTCACTGCAATGACCGGAGATGGTGTAAATGATGCTCCTGCCCTAAAAAAGGCCGCTATAGGAGTAGCTATGGGAACTGGTACAGACGTTGCCAAGGAATCCTCAGATATGCTTCTTCAAGACGATAATTTCGCCACAATTGTTAGAGCTGTTAAAGAAGGGCGTACCATATTTGATAATATTAGAAGATTTGTCAGGTTCCAGCTTTCAACTAACATAGGTGCTATACTCACCATTACTTCTTCTTCAATTATGGGTCTTCCTGTGCCATTCAATCCAATTCAGGTTCTATGGATTAACATTATTATGGACGGACCGCCAGCACAATCTCTTGGTGTTGAACCTCCTGAAAAGAATGTTATGGAACGTGCGCCGATAAAAGAAGAGATTATTCCAAGGAAAAATCTTTTAAAAATAATTATTGCTGGAGTGGTAATGACCGTAGGGACACTTGCACTCTATTATTATGAAATCATAAGCGGAGTGGGCGCTTTAAAAGCTACATCAATAGCATTTACAGTTTTTGTCATGTTCCAGATTTTTAACGTGTTTAACTGTAAATCAGAAATGAATTTAAGAAACATTTCAAATAAATTTTTATTTGTCGCCATTTCAATGTCATTACTACTACAGATAGCCGTTATATATACCCCATTCCTTCAAGGAATCTTTGAAACAACTGCATTATCATTAATTGATTGGATTGTGATTATTTTAGTTTCCTCTACAATCCTTATAAGCGACTGGCTTGCTGAGAGATTTATAAAATAACCAATATGACACAGGTAGAACATTACTTCCTTTCATAATTTGTAATATGAATTGGTGTTATAATTAATTTATAAGGTTGTGAATATGCCAGAAAAAGGTAAAACAAGCATAATAGTAATGGCGGGCACTAAAGACGCTGCCAGAATCATTGAAAGACTGAGTAAAACAGGGAATTTTAAAGTACTGGCCACAACCACTACAGATTACGGTGCAGATATTGCAAAATCAGCAGGTGCAGATGAGGTAATCTCAAAGGGTCTAAGAACTGAAGAAATTACTGAAATAATTAATAAAAAAAAGATAGAATTTTTAATCGATGCAACTCATCCTTTTGCTGCAGAAGCAACATTTAATGCCATAAAAGCTTCAAATACTACTGAAACTAAGTATATCCGGTTTGAAAGACCCCACATGGAACTTCCCGAAAGTAAACTGATTCATAAAGTATTTTCTTTTGAAGAAGCCGCATTTAAGGCTAATGAATTAACAGATGGCCAAGTTCTTCATCTTGCAGGCGTTTCAACATTAAAATCTGTAATTAAGGAAATTGATCCTGAAAGATTATTTGCAAGAGTTCTTCCTGCTTTAGATTCCATCCAAAAATGCCTTGATCTTGGATTAAAACAGGAAAATATCATAGCAATGCAGGGAACTTTTTCTAAAAACTTTAACAAAGTATTAATGGACGAATATAAT
>JASEIM010000025.1 GCA_030017655.1 Methanobacterium sp.
AATTTCAAAAAATAAAAATTGAATGGAATACCATTAATTCATCAAAATTATTTCAATATAGGTAATATCATAATCATATTCTTTTTAATTAAATTTTGGTGGTTTTCCATGCTTATCTATGAATTCTTTTAGTAAAATGTTCTGCCTTTGTTTTGAACTCTTCTTACTATTATTTTCACGGTATCTGAAGTAGACAGTACTTGTTGTTTTTTCTGATTCATCATTAAATTGCACTAAAAGATTATGTCTCAGTTTTCCTTCGCCTATATATATCACTTCTTTCTTAACATCTGCTAATTGATAAACACCGTATGTATTTAGCAGTTCTTTAACATTTTCTTCATTGAAATCAATCCAACGTTTTGATACTGGCATTCACTACCTCCGTTTTAAACTCTTATTTATAATAGTTTGTATTTGATGTATATAAGCACTTAGGTCTTTAGTTTTTAAATTAATGTTTGTCAATAATTGTTTCTCTAACTGCAAACCAGTATATAGATAGTTCTTTTTCAATTTCTTTGTAATCTGGAAATTTAGAATGAATTATTGCCCAGAATTTCTTGCTGTGGTTCAATTCAATAAGATGGGCCATTTCATGGAAAACAAGATATTCAATAAGATTTTCAGGTAGATAAATCAGGTATCTGTTGATGCTGATGTTCCTTTTTGAGCTGCAACTTCCCCATCTTGACTTCATCTTCCTGAAATACACACGATTTACCCTTACATTAAGTTCATTAGAGAACTTTTGTACATATTCATTGATAATTTGTCTAAAATTCTCTTCGCTTCTATTAAAATTAAGCTGTTTTTCTTTAGCATCATTTTTTGATGTTTCATATTCAATAAGCTTCCGGTAAATCCATTTTTTATGTTTTTCAAGGATCTTTTCATAATTTCTGAATCCATGAGGTGTAATCAAAACTAATTTGCCGTATTTAATCTCTAATCGCCAGTATTTTACTTTTCGAGGGATTATATCATACTTAATATTCAAATTGTCAATTTTAAAGCTTTTCTGCATTTGTATCTCCTGATTTTTGAAATTTTTATAAACAAAAACTTAATTTAATAGAGTTGCTAAAGTAAATTTAATTCAAATTCTAATTTATAATTAGTTAAACAAAAATCCATTTATAATTTTATTTAAATTTTAAGGAGATATTATGAACTTAAAAAATATTTTAACTCATAAAGTAGGAGAAAAATTATTCTTATTAGGTAACGAAGCTGCTGTTCGTGGAGCAATTGAATCAGGCGTTTCTGTTGCAGCCACATATCCCGGTACACCTTCATCTGAAATTGGAAACGTTTTATCAGAGATTGCAAAAGATGCTGGAATTTATTTTGAATTTTCCATTAATGAAAAGGTAGCTCTTGAAGTTGCGGCAGCTGCATCCGCATCAGGAGTGCGTTCATTTACATTCATGAAACATGTGGGTCTAAATGTTGCAGCAGATTCATTTATGAGCGTGGTATATAGTGGAGTAAACGGTGGGATGATCATTCTTTCAGCAGATGATCCTTCCATGTTTTCATCACAAAATGAGCAGGATAATAGACATTACGCAAGAATTGCAAATATTCCTATGATAGAACCTTCAAATCCTCAAGAAATTAAGGATTTAATGAAATTTGGATATGGATTATCAGAAGAATTCCAGATCCCTATTTTAATGCGTACAACTACCCGTGTATCTCATATGAGGGGTGTTGTAGAACTTGGTAAAGTGGAAGAACATCCAAAAACAGGCTACTTTAAAAGAGATCCTGAGCGATTTGTACCTGTTCCATCAAGTGCAAGAAAAATGCACAAGTTATTGGTTTCAAAAATGGCTGAAATTGAGGAAGTGGTAAATAACTCGCCTTTAAATAAAATATTTGATAACGGAGGTAATATTGGGATTATAACAAGTGGAAGTGCATTTAACTACGTTATGGATGTTCTGGATGAAAATAATCTCAAAATAAATGTTTTAAAAATCACTTTATCCTATCCTTTCCCTGAAAAACGGGTTTTAGAATTCATTAAAGAACTTGATAGTGTAATTGTGGTTGAAGAGGTCGATCCAGTGATGGAAAAAGAAGTCCTTGCATGTTTAGGAAAATATGGACTGAATACAAAGGTTCATGGTAAACTGGATGAAACTCTTCCCCTGATTTTTGAGTACAGCCCTGATATAATACTTGAAGGTCTAAATAAACTATTCAAAGATAATGTAGATACTAAAGAAATCTATGAGCCAAATATTCCATTACCTGCCCGTCCACCTACCCTCTGTCCAGGATGTCCCCACAGAGCTGCTTATTATGCTGTAAAAAAAGCTGGTGAAAACTTGAACCTTGATGTGATTTATCCGACTGATATTGGGTGCTATACACTTGGAATTGAGTCTCCCTATGAAACCGCTGATTATCTATTGTCTATGGGATCCAGCGTCGGAACAAGCTGCGGATTTTCAAAATCTGTAGATCAAAGTATTGTAAGCTTTATAGGAGATTCTACATTTTTCCACGCAGGAATACCCCCACTGATTAATGCTGTTCATAATAAGGATAAATTTGTTCTGGTTATTTTAGATAACAGAACTACTGCAATGACTGGTGGACAACCCCACCCTGGACTTCCATTGGATGGGATGGGGGAGATTGCTCCTGAAATAGATATCGAAAAAATAGTGGAAGCGGCGGGAGTTCAATTTTTAGAGGTTATAAACCCCCTTAATATTAAAAAATCACAAGATATATTCCAGGATGCTCTGAAATTTGATGGCGTTGCCGTTGTTATTTCAAAATATCCTTGTATGTTAATTAAAGGTGCAAAAAAGAAAAAACAGATCGTTGTGGATGTCGATCCAGATAAATGTGATAAATGTCTGGATTGTCTCAGGGAACTTACATGTCCTGCAATTTATATGGCAGATAATGGATCTGTTAATATAGACTCTGCAGCGTGCAAAGGATGTACCGTTTGCATACAGGTATGTGAAGAGAAGGCTATTAGAGTTAAAAAGTAAGGAGAAAAACATGAAAACATATAACATTTATATTTGTGGCGTTGGAGGTCAGGGAATCATTAAAACATCCATTGTGATTGGTGAAGCTGCAATGAAAAGTAATTTAGGCGTTGTAATGAGTGAAATACATGGAATGTCGCAACGAGGAGGAGTAGTATCAACAGAACTTAAAATAGGTGATTCAAGAAGCCCTATTATAAATGATGGGAGTGCAGACCTTCTAATTGCATTTGAACCAATTGAAGCATTAAGGGCAATTTCAAAGGCAAGTAGAGAAACCTATGTCATTGTTAATACTTCCAGTATCATGCCATTTAACATACAGGGCAGTAATATCCCTTATCCTGACGTTTTAAGTGTTTTAGAAGAGCTTGAGTCCAAAGCGAACCGCGTTTTTGCAATGGATGCTGAAAAAATAGCTAAAGAATCAGGACATATCCTTTCACTTAACATGGTGATGTTAGGCGGAGCTACAGCAGTAAGTGGCTTTCCCATAAATAAAGAAACAATTAAAGAATCAATGAGGGCAAATTTACCTGAAAAAAGCATTCCAATTAACATGAAAGCATTTGAAAAAGGATATGAATTTGTATCCTCTAAATAAAATTTAAAATCAAATTTCTAGTTCTTATTAAAAAAGAGAAAAATAAGTATAATTACATCCCATAAATTTCTTCAGCCGAAATAACATCTGCTCCATTTTCCTGCAGTGCTTTTATTCCTGCATCAATATTTTCAGGGTGTAATAAAACAATAGCTCCATTTTCTTTTTCTTCAACAAATGCATAAAGGTATTCAAGGTTAATATCGTTATCATCAAGAATTCCTAGAATGATACCCAGCCCTCCAGGCTTATCTGGCATTCTTACTGCGATAACTTCCCCTATTTTTACGATGAAGTCATTATCTTCAAGTAATTTTTTGGTTTTTTCTGGATCGGGTACTATTAGCCTTAAAATCCCAAAATAGGATGTATCAGCAATTGAAAGAGCTCTTATGTTCACTCCACCATTTTCCAGTACATCTAATGCTTTTCTCATTCTGCCTTTCCGATTTTCTAAAAATATGGACAGTTGTTTTACTTTCATTTTATCCCTTCTGTTATTTAGTGAAAAATACTCATGATTTACAAATTTATTTTATTAAAATCTGCAAATTTATCCATTGTTAAAATTCACGCTTATCAAAAACTCTTACTGCTTTTCCCTCGCTTCTTGGAAGTGTTTTAGGCTCAACAAGAGTTACTTCAACCCTTAAACCAATTTCGTTGTGTATATAATCTTCAATATTTTTCTTTATACCCACCAGTTCCTTAATTTCATCAGAGAAAAGTTCTGGTGAAGCTTCAACCTGCACTTCCATCACATCCATGTGATGAGGTCTTGAAACGATGATTTGATAGTGTGGTTCAAGACCATCAACCTTTAAAAGAGCTTTTTCAATCTGTGATGGGAAAACAGCAACCCCTCTAACTTTTAACATGTCATCTGTTCTTCCAGTTATACGATCCATTTTTATTAATGTTCTTCCACAGCCACATTTCTCTCTTTTAAGAGCAGTGACATCCTTGGTACGGAATCTAATGATAGGCATGCCGTGTCTGGTTAATGTAGTTAAGACAAGCTCTCCTTTTTCTCCTTCTGGAAGGGTTTCCAGAGTAGTAGAATCAATAATTTCTGGATAGAAATGATCCTCCATTACATGCAATCCATCCTGTTCCTGACATTCAAGAGCTATTCCCGGCCCCATTATCTCAGTTAAACCATAAATATTATAGGCAGGGGCATTGAATCTTCTTTGAATTTCCTGGCGCATTTCTTCCGTCCACATTTCAGCCCCAAACCCTACAGCTTTTAAATTTAACTCTTCTGTATTCAAACCTTCTTCTTCTGCAACTTCAGAAAGATAAAGACCATAAGAAGGTGTAAAAATGACAATACTCGCGTTAAAATCCTTCATTATCTCAATCTGTCTTTTTGTCTGACCTGTGGAAATAGGAATCACAGTTAAACCGATTTTTTGAGCACCATAGTGCACCCCAAATCCACCTGTAAAAAGTCCATATCCGTGTGTATTCTGGATAATATCATCTTCTGTGGCCCCGAACATGGTTAAACCTCTGGCCATGACTTCGCTCCATATTTCAATATCCTTTTTGGTATACCCAGATACAGTTGGCTTCCCTGTTGTCCCAGAAGATGTATGCAGTTCTACAATTTCTCTACGAGGGACTGCAAACATCCCAAAAGGATAAGCCTCTCTTAAATCATCCTTTGTTGTTAAAGGGAGTTTTTCAATATCTTTAATTGTTTTAATATCCTCTGGTTTTATGCCACTTTCATCAAATCGTTTCCTATAAAAGGGAACGTTTTCATATGCTCTTTTAACTATTTTTTGTAATCGTGCTAGCTGTAATTCTTCTTTTTCTTCCTGTGACATGCATTCCGCTTCTTCATTCCAAATCATTTTATCTCCTTGATACCCTGTTTTGATAATTAATAAATTTTTAATCTAATTTTCCTATTTTACATGTAAAGAAAAATTTCTAATTTAATTTAATTAGAAGAAAGTTATAAAACTTGCCATAATACTTTTTATGGATATATGGTAATTTTTCCTGTTAAAACAATACTAAATAATAGAATTTGGGTGTATGTATATTATTTTTAATAATGCACTGAATAATGTATACTAATATATCTTAAAAATGAACAATTTTAATTTTTAAAGATGATATCTCTCAAAATAAGAACAGAATCATTTTTATATAACAAAGAGATTAACAACAATTAATGATAACAAAAATAGTCATGTTTTTAATGTCTATTTTTAATATTTTCATAATTTTAATCATAATTTGATTAAATACTGGTTGAAACTATTAAAATTCAAAAAGGAGGTTAGTAAATGGATGTATTAACACTAAGTATCATAGTAGCAATTTATCTTCTTATGATAGGTTATGTAGGATACGTGGCCTGGAAAAGGACCAAAAGCGCGGACGACTACATGGTTGCCGGAAGGAAAACTCACCCATATATCATGGCCCTTAGTTATGGTGCCACGTTCATCAGTACTGCAGCAATTGTAGGTTTTGGTGGAACAGCTGGTGTTTATGGAATGGGACTTTTATGGTTAACTGTATTAAATATTCTTGTAGGTATTTTTATCGCTTTTGTCTTATTTGGAAAAAGAACTCGAAAAATGGGACATAATATGGAAGCATTAACTTTCCCCGAGTTTTTATCCAGACGTTTTAACAGTAAATTTATCCAGTACTTTTCTGGAGCAATTATATTCCTTGGAATGCCTTTATACGCTTCAGTAGTACTAATTGGTATGGCTAGATTTGTGGAAACAACTCTACAGATTGATTATACTATATCTTTATTTGCAATGGCCATTATTGTGGCAGTTTATGTAATTTTCGGAGGAATAAGGGGTGTAATGTATACTGATGCCTTGCAGGGCACTATAATGTTTGTAGGGACGGTGATTCTATTAGGTACAATATACTGGATATTGGGAGGTGTTACAGGAGCTCATCAGGCCCTTACAAACCTGATTAATGTAGTACCAGCTGAAGCAACAGCAAAAGCAGCAGCAACAGGATTTACGGGCTGGACAACCATGCCCGCATTAGGAAGTCCATTCTGGTGGACATTAGTCAGTACATTGATACTTGGAGTAGGAATTGGAGTTTTATCCCAACCACAGCTTGCAGTTCGTTTCATGACTGTAAGATCCAATCGAGAACTTAACAGAGCTGTACTGATTGGGGGAATATTCATATTCACAATGACAGGTACAGCTTTCGTAGTAGGGGCACTTTCCAATGTTTACTTCTTTGACACTGTTGGAAAACTAGCTATCCAAGTAGCTGGAGGCAATGCAGATAAAATAATTCCTGCATTTATCAGTACTGCCATGCCTCTCTGGTTTGCCTATTTGTTTATGATAACCCTACTTTCAGCAGCGATGTCCACCCTCTCATCACAATTTCACGTACAGGGAACAGCTTTAGGGCGTGACATATACGAAACAATAACTGGAACCAAAGGTAAATCATCAGTAATGGTTGCAAGACTTGGAATTACAGTAGCAGTGATAATAGCTGTTATTTTAGGACTTATTCTTCCAGCAAATATTATAGCTGTTGGAACAGCGATATGGTTCAGTATAACTGCTGCAGCATTCCTTTCAATGTATGCTTTTGCACTGTTCTGGAAACGCTCAACCAAAGAAGGTGTAATCTCTGGTCTGATCATGGGGACAGCGATAAGCATTTTCTGGCTTGTATTTGAATACAAAAAATCAGCAGCAGCATTGGGGATTTGTAAGGCCCTTACTGGCGCTGAAGTTCTCATAGCTTCAAACCCCTGGCCTACAGTTGATTCAATAGTGATAGCTCTGCCCATTGCATTTATAATAACTGTTGTTGTCAGTTTATTGACCAAACCACAAGAAAAAGAAGAACTAGATAAAATATTTGAGGGAATTTAATTCCCACATTCTATTTTTAAGCTGCTATTTGTCTAAAACCCTTGAAATAAATTCTTGACACATTCTCGGATATTTTTTATTTAATTCACCTTCCAGTTTATCGATTATTTCAGTTTCAAGTTCTTTATTCCTTGCTGCATTAACGGAAAACGCTTCATTACTTAAATATATATTTAGTCTTTCGTTTCCAACCATTATTTGAATTTCAGATGGTTTAATACAATCCGAATCTTCCCAAATCTTAGAAATAATCCCTGATGTTAATTTAAGCCTTTTTCTACCTTCTGGAATATGAATATTGCCAGGTGTAATTATTTTATTGATTAAAAAAGGTGCACATCCTTCAAAAGTTTTAGCTTTACGTGCGGTTCAAAAGATACATATGAGGACAGTTTTTTCATAATCAATATCTTTTCTTATATTAACAGTTTTCATAACATTCCCCCATATCTTTTTAAATAGAATAAGTATTCTGATATTAATTTCTAGATGTCTAAGTATAAGAATAACTAGTAAAAAATAACTTAAAATATAAAATTTAAAAAGCTCATTTTATTCATATTTTCTTTTTTAAATAGTTAGGGAGAATCATTCATAATTATTTTTTCTTCAGCTGTGCCTCGATCCTTTCAACTTTTTTAGTATCATAATGTTGCTTAGCTTTGCTTATAATTGCATTTTCATTTACATCAAATTTCTTTTGAATTAACATTCCCTTAATTTCATCTATCCATTTTTTTGCTTCAATATCATCCTTTAAATCAGTAGATACTGTTTTTAGACGTTTAGACTTTTTATCTGCCTTTGAAGCTATATTTCCATCATCATCATCTTCAGAGCTTATACCTAAAAGAGCTGTTAATTGATAACGCCTCCCATAAGTAATAGCTGATCCTATTCCCTGTGCCGTATTTTTATCAGGCTTCAATAGTAATTTATCGGTTTCAATTATCTCACCTGATGTATGGATGAGTTTGGTTTGGATATATACATCTCCAGCTTCATTACTTCCAGTATTTTGGATTAATAATATTCCATTTTCTGTTAAAAGAGGGCGTACACAGTTTAAAATTTCTGGTAATGGTGCATATTTACTTTTAAAAAATGGATTTGTAGCTGTGTTTGATGGATTTTTGATTCTTCTTTGAACTTCTAACAATGCAGCTGCTATATTTTTAATTTCCATTCTAAATCACTCCTTTTCCGTCATTTGATAATACGTATTAAAATTTAATAAAATTATAAAGATTTTAATGTAAAGCTACTTCTTTTTTTAGTTCTTTAGGAGGATATAATTCTTTAAATTCCAGGTTATATTTTTTTAGAAGTTTCATCGCACTATTTGTTATCGATGGGGCCACAATTATCCCTCTTAAATTTCCATTATGTTCTTTTAAACTATCAATATATCTTTTAAGCTACTTACAGCATCTAAGGTATCTCTACCCCTTTTAAGCTCCAATATGACCATATTTCCATTTTATCCTTACCAAGAATGTCAATAACACCGTTTGAAATGAACTTTTCCTTTGCAGTAGGTTTAAAACCCTCTTCAATTACTTCAGGATTTTCGTAGAATATTAAATTGGCCATATCTTCTTCGCTTCCAATTAAATCCAGTTTTTCGTAATCTTGAGCAATAAAATAAATTATTACATGGATTTTGGAGATTTCAACATCTAATATTTCTTTTGGATTTTTTCTAATACTCCTAATTAAAATTAAATCATCCTTTACTTTATATCTTACACTGCATCCTGGCGGCTGCCAGTTGACCGGATTTATTTTTTCACATTTATGAACAGGGAAAGAACCATCAGGCTTAATTATAACAAACCTATCCCCATAATCAAGAGTACTTTTAGCTCTACCTTCATAATGAACCCTGCAGCAGGCCGTGATTATTTAGAATAGCCTTATTTTTAAGTCCCCGTTCTAAAATTTCGCTGGCCTTTTTAATACTGGGATTTTCTTTAACTTTGAATTTTTCCATAGATATTCCCATAATATTGATTCTTGGCTAACAGTAAATTAAAAAATTAAAATAAAATAATTGATTTTTACAATAAAAATGAAAAAAGTGAAGATAACTCATCTTTCATCTTCAAATCTATCAGAAATCATGAATTTCTGATGCATTGAAAAAGCTATGCTTGTTCAAATGCTGTTGCCTTAACTATCTGGAGGTTTGGAGTTTTAGCGTTTTGATTACTTGATTTAACTGTTTTTACTGTGACTTTTTCAACTCTTTCATTTATTGTTTCGCGGAATGTGTCAAAAACTACAGAGTAATTTTCAAGCTTGTTTAATTCAGTACCATTAAGTGCATGGCTTAAACTGTCTATTAACTGGTATACTCTGCCTCCTTTTTCTCCGTAAATTTTTGCAACGTCGTCGTCAAAGTATGCAGATGTGATAAGTCCACATATCCATTTTTGCTTGTTTTTATGGTCTGTGATTATAATATAGAACTCCTGTACTTCTTTATTTTTAATTTCCTTGGATTTTAATTCTCCTATGTATATGTCACCAGTGATTTCACTTCCTATCTCAAGCTGAGAGAGGTATTTAGTATCATAGTCGTCTTCATAGCTGGTACTACCTTTTTGAATTCCTAAATCAAGCATATACTCACCTCTTTTAATTAAAACTCATTTTTTGAAATCATTCACAGCGAACGTTTCCTTCTTCTTCAGGAAGCTGGTATTCGAATCCTTCTTTCCTGCACCAGTCAAAAAGTGCTTCTGTTGCACCGCGTGATAATCTTCCCTGTTTATCCCCATATTTTTGCCTTGTTATTCGTCTGAATGCAATTTCCAGCTCATCTGGAATACATACTGTTATCGCTCCCGTCAGATCCTTCCCAATTATTTTTTATGCTTTATGTTATATGTTTTATTTTTAGTATATAAAGTTTTCGATTGAACTTGGATATTACCCATAAATAAAAGCATTGATAAAAAGAATGGAGAATATTAAATTATAATTTTCCAATATAAGCTAAAAAAACATGTGATAAAATCATTAATATGGATTATTCTTTTTAAAACTTAAGTTATGAAACTATAAGTACAATGTATAACTTAATAAATAGTAGTAAATAATGAAATTAATGTATTTTAAATTTGTGTGATAAATGGTGATAATATGAGAGTAGTCGAAGATATAATCGGAAAAGAAGTATTGGATAGTTCTGCGACCATTATGGGGAAAGTGAAAGATATTGAAGTCAATTTAGGTACTCGAAAAATAGAAGCAATTGTAATTGGAAAAGGTGGAATTTCAGAAAGCATAGGCATTTCTAAAGAGGAGAATGTTATACCTTATGACATGGTTAAGCAGATCGGTGATAAAATACTTCTAAAAGAGAACATAGACGAACCAGGATTAGAAACACAAGAATTAGGGCTATAATCGATTTTTATACCCCGAACATTACATGTTCGAGGGCTGTAAAAACTAAAGCCAACAAAAATCTGTGATTTTTGTAGCGTGGAAAATTTTCAATTTTTCAGGTTGCAAACTTTGTTTGCAAACATCAAAATCGTAGATTTTGAAAGGTTTTTTACGCATCCAAAAACGTAGTTTTTCAGGCTTTTTCTGAACTTTCGAAAATCCATGATTTTCGATGCAAAAACACGGGGTGTTTAATTGCCACAAAAATTAAAAATTTTTGAGGTAGAAGGCATTTGTAATATCTGTGGTAAACCTGGTAAAATGTATACATGCTCTTTATGTGGAAATAACGTATGTATAGATTGCTATGATTTGACAAAGGGCCTTTGTAAGTTATGTAAAAGATATCCTGGAAAAAGAATCTGAATTTAATAATTAAGTGATGTAAATGGAAACTGAAAAAAATGAATTAATTAGACTTCTTAATGAAAAAGAAGTAGTTAAATTCGGCAAATTTACTCTTTCATCAGGAAAAGAAAGCAATTACTACGTGAACATGAAAATGGCCATTACAGACCCAAACATACTTAAATCTATTGCAAAAATAGTTTCAGGTCAAATAAATAGAAATGAAATAGATAAAGTTGCAGGTCCTGCCTTGGGAGCCATTCCAATTGTAACAGCGGTTTCTCTTGAGTCTTCAATCCCCATGCTCATGATCAGGAAATCAAAAAAAGGTTATGGGACTTCAGAACTTATAGAAGGAAATCTTTTAGATGGAGATTCAGTTATAGTAATCGAAGATGTAACTACAACCGGTAATTCCCTAATTAGGGCAATTGAAGCCCTTGAAGATAATGGTGGGAAAGTTAAAAGAGCATTTGTAGTTGTTGATAGGGCTGAAGGAGCCATAAAGAATTTAAAAGAAAAAGGGATAAAATTAGAACCTATACTGTCCATAAATGATTTTAATAAATAAATATAAAGGAACAATTAATTGTTCCTTTTATTCTTTTCTTGTTTTTTTGTACGCTTGTTTTTCTTTTCCTTAACCTGTTTTGTACTCATTTTTTGAAGTAATCTTTCTTTGATCATCACTTTATGTTCAAGAGCCGCTTCTCTTTTAACGAAACTGTTAATTCTACCTTCTGTACTATTATTGACTGTAGGATTTTGCATAAAAGCAGAAATTTCACTGTTCAATCTAATGGCTTGTTTTTCAAACTGTGTTAAAGCATTTAAAAGTCCTTTTACTTTTGTATTATTACCATAAGTCGCTTTTAAACTTGCAATTTTGGCTATTAATGCTGTTAATTTGTTTTGAGTATCGTTTAATGTCTGAATAGAAGTTAAATTAGTTTTATTACCCGCTGTACTGTTGTTACCTAAAGTGCTATTTGAAGTATCGTTCGATTCATTTGTTGCATTCGTGCTGCCAGTAAGTGCCTCTGATATTTCGTCTGCAAACGAAGGCACTATCAAAGCCATTGTAATTGCTGCAGCAAAAATAACCAAGAATATCTTTCTCAATTATTCATCACCTCCGAATTATGCTTAAATGAGTTATTTTAATATATAAATATATTTAAGGCTTATTTTTCAAAAAATAATACATTTAAGCTTAATGTGACCTTTTTCCCATTATTTAAAACAGTTAAACAGGAAAAATGTGACTAATATCACAGTTAAAATATTCCAAAAAATATAGAAAGAAGATATTTAAAATTAAAAAAATAGTCAAGTATTTAATTAATCAATTATTCTTTTAAATGCTTTACAAGATGTCCTAATTCAGGTAATATTATTTTTAAACCTAAAGTTACTGCATTAGGAGATCCGGGAAGACATATTATCAATTTCCCTTTATAAACACCTGCAGTCGCCCTGCTTAAGATTGCACCGGTTCCAAGTTCTTTATATGATTCATATCTAAATATTTCCCCAAAACCATCTAATTCCTTCTCAAATACTTCTTTTAAAGTTTCTATGGTTATATCCCTGGACCCAATACCTGTTCCACCTGTTGTAATGATAATATCAGCCTGGAAATTATCAATTATGTGATTAATCATTGAAAGAAGGAATCCCGCATCATCTGGAATTACCGAATAAAAAACAACCTCATTATTTTTCCTCAAAGCTTCTTTTATAATGCTTCCAGATGGATCATTGTTTTTAAAATTTAAAAAATCATTAAACTTGGAATCGCTTAAAGTAATAACCGCCCCTTTAACTGATTTAGGTGCTTCTTTTTTGTGTTTTTCCATGCTCTCGCTTTTCATCTAACCACCTCAAGTAAAAGATAAAAAATAATTTGAAATATCTATTTTTATCCTTGAAATCAATTATAATTAAATAATTCAAATTAAATATTATTTAGAATTTTATGTATCAATTTTTACTTGGTTATATGTTATTAATATATGAAATAGATTAATTTCAAGACTGTAAAAATATCTTTAAAATAGTCTTAGAATTTCCAGGTAAGTCCAATAAATTCTGATTAAAGATAAATGATATCTTGAACTGTATTAGACAGAAAATTAATAAAAAAGAGTTTGGAAACCGGGAGGGCATTAGATCCAAAAATCAGAGGCGGTTTGATTTTTTTGCGGAAAATTAAGAGGAGTCTAATTTTACCCTCCCTCCTATATATTATGTGTATTTCATTGCATAAAAATTTTGTGAATTGTATGAAAAAACCATTATTTCTGCCTTAATAATCAAAAATTTAAATAATATGAGATATATTTTGATTTAAATATCTCTAATTTAGAATTTTAAAAATTAGCTAATAAATCAATATAATTGTCAATTTTAGCATAAATATAATTATAAACCACTTGTGAAGAAATAAAACACATATAACTATTACTGATATATAAATCCATACCATAACGCCAATAAAAGGTTCTAAAGAGTTTAAATCAATTTAAATTAAAAAAATAAGGAAAACAGTTGTTAATCAAAAAATGATGTTAATTATAGAAATCTTTATTCTATCTTGAATATCCACAATTCTTACAATATCCATTAGACCAGGATGTTCCAAAGAATCTATATGCACCACAGCTTGGACAGTACAAAATACCGTCGTTATCACCATATCCACACACATCACACATTTTACCTTTATATTGAGGATAATGACCACAATTAGGACAATCTCTTGCATATGATGAAGACCCTGATGAGGAACCTCCAGAATTACCACCAGTATTAACTGTATGAGTGCCAGTTGAATCACTGGTATTATCTATACATCCAGATACCCCGCATGAAATAACTGCTATCATCACAATAACCGTAAATATTTTCATATTTTTTATCAATCTAATCCCCTCCTTTATACCTAATAATAGTTATATAAACTATTATTTATCTTTTTGCAGATTAACGATAAATTATCTAAAAAAGAGTAACACAAAAAGCTATAAATATTATTAAGTAAATTTAGGGATAGAATATCGTATATTTGGACAAATAAATCTTTTTAATAATATTATTTAAAATAATAATGGAAAATAAAGCTAATTTTAAAGTTCCTGTTAATGTTCAAAATATATTGTCAGATAAGAAGTAAATACTTTAAACTAGAAACAATAATATTATGCAAAAACAGATTTTCATTCTGGACACATCTGCAATTATTGGAGGATTTTATTCTAAAAAAGAAGCTAATTTTACAACTAATGATGTTATTCAGGAAATAAAAGATTTGAAATCCTCAATATTATTGGAATCAACCATAGAAAAAGGTTTTATTAAGATAAGAGAACCTGATGAAAAAGACATAAAAGAAATCGATGCAGTTATTAAAGCTTCTGGAGATATTTTACGTCTCTCTGATGTGGATAAAAATATTATTGCACTGGCATTAAAGTATAAGAAAAAAGGATTTAAACCCCTGGTTATAACAGACGATTATTCCATGCAAAATACATTAAAAACTATTAATATAGATTACAGTAGTGTTCTAACTGATGGAATAGAAGAAGTGATCAATTGGGTCAAAAAATGTAAAGGATGTAAAAAAATATATCCTTCCGATTACCAGTATGAAGATTGCGAGATATGTGGCTCTCCTATTTTTAAAAAAAAGATAAAAATTAAGAAATAAATAATTATAGTTTTGAAGATAATCATCAATTTTATTAAAGTACCCCCATTAACGTTAATTTTAATAGACTAATCATTCTTACAATAGATAATGAAAATTGGAATTGTTGTTCATGGACCATTTATTGTTGATTCTGGTTATGCTGAGAAAATTTTAAAGCTACTCAACAATTATGGAGAAGTTAAAGCCCGTTTAGGAGGTACAATGGGTAGAACTGCTGTCCACGACGCAGGACTTGAGGATAAAATTGATATAAGCAGAAAACTTCTTCCAAGCGAATCAATAGATAAATTTGCAGATGAAAAGTATGATGTTATTTTTTTAATAAACTATGGAAAATCTTCCGTAACTGGTCATGCATTTGGATTTAAAGTATATAACCGATGCAAGGGCAATCCTCCTTTAATTCAGATTGAAAGGCCTGGAGAAACAGATGGAAGTGTAGTACCCTGGACCAAATCATTAGAGGGGCTTGGTGAAAAGATTTCCAAAGATTTGAATCTTCAAGTAGTTGATCCTCAGATAATAAAAGAAAAAATGGCTTCAAATAAAGTAAGTAAAACCGAAAGAGCTGTTGCAGGAGTTTCTCTTGGGGAAAATATATTTGTAAATGGAATTGTTATTGGTAAATCAACATCGTGCGATGTTACTCTAATTGCAGAAAATGGCATTATAACTGAAATAAAAGGTGGGAATATTAAAGAACATGGAGTAGAGAAACTCGGTAAAGTAGATCTTGAAAAAGCAATAATTAAAACAGGATTGCTTAGAAGATCTGAAGTTACTCCCCGTATACTTAAATCAGATAATAATCGAAAAAAACTTAATATAGCCTTCCTTAATCATGCAGCAGAAGATATTTACCAATTAAAAAATGCAGACTACGTCGTGACTGTGGGCGATGATACTACTCTTGTTGCTGGTGATATACTGTATAGATTTGACGTTCCTGTAATTGGTATTACTGATGGGGACATTGATAAAGTTGTGGAAAAAGGGTTTAAAACAAAACGTTCATTCATAATTGAGCTTGAAAGAGGTCTGGATGACGTTATTGGTGAAAAAATTCATTCTGAACTTTTTAATGGAGAAGAAATCATTGAAATAGAAAATATCGAAAGTTTTAAAAATGAAATCTTACAGATTATAAATAATATTACCACTTGCTATAAAATAAAAGAAAATTGAGGTGTACAAGTGGATTTAAACGATCTTATTATTTCCCTTAAGAATTTTGAAGGGATTACAAGAAAAAATCCTATAAAAAATATAACCAATATCTTAAAAGATACATATAATATCGCTGGAAAAACTGTTTTAAGTTTTGGAGACGATGCATCTGCATTGGATATTGGGAACAATAAATTAGTTCTTCTTGCAGCCGATGGAATGTGGGGGAAGCTTATGGAAGCCGATCCACGCTGGGCTGGATACTGTTCTGTTTTAGTTAATGTAAATGATATTGCTGCAATGGGTGGCGAGCCTATTGGTATGACCAACGTTCTTTCAACTTCTGATGATGATATACGCCGTGAAATACTCTTAGGAATTAAAGAAGGAGTTGAAAAATTCGGCGTTCCGATGGTGGGGGGTCATTTTCATCCTGATACACCATACAATGCACTGGATGTTTCAATTACTGGAATTATAGATAGAAATGACGTTATAACAAGTTGTGATGCGAAAGTTGGAGATAAAATCATAATCGCAATAGATATTGACGGTAAAATGCATCCCAAGTTCAATCTGAACTGGGATACAACAACAATGAAAAGTTCCCAGCTTGTGCAGGATCAGATAAAAATGATGAATAAAATAGCAAAAGAACATCTTGTTACTTCTGGGCGTGATATTAGTAATCCGGGAGCTCTTGGTACTCTTGGAATGCTCCTTGAAGCATCTGATGTAGGAGCATCAGTTGAAATTGAAAAAATACCAAGAAATGAGAACGTAGAATGGGAACAATGGCTTAAATTATATCCTGGAGCAGGATTTGTATTAACTGCGCGAAAAGAAAATGTGGATAGATGTATAGAATTGCTTGAAGAAGTTAATATCAAATCATGTGTTGTTGGAGAAATAATTGAAGATAAAAAACTTTATGTATCTTTTAATGGTCAGAAAGGAATATTATTTGACTTTAAAGATGATGAAATAATGGGCTTTAAAGAGGAAAGATCTTCTGAGGAGATTTAATGATTGTAAGGGTCAATGGAGAAGAAATAGGCCTTCCTGAAGGCTCCACAATTAGAGATGCAATTGAAACAGCGGAAGCACCATACATTGAAGGTTGCATTCTATCTGTAATAAAGGGTAAAGAAGAAGTGGAAAAACATGTTAATAAATATAAAATAAAAACCAGTAAAGGAAGCGTGATTATAGAATTACTGGAAGATGGGCCTTCAAATTTAACAGATACATGGAAACAGAAGTATAAAGAGTTTGAAAATCTAAGAATAAGATGGATTACTTCAAATGAAGTTTCATTAGGGCCAGTTAAAACTGATTTAATCCCTACAAAGGATGAGCATGAATATTTCCCATGGGAGGTTATAGTAAGTCTTTCAGGATTCACTGCAGATTCAACACATATTATTCTAAGCAAATCAAAACATAAAGGAGTTTATGGCGTTCCAGAGGGAAATAGGGGTGTTTTTGCCCGAATAATTGGAGGGAAAAGAACTGTATTCAATCTTACTGATGATGATTTTATAAAAGAAATAAAACCTGTCATTGAACGCAGAAGTACTGTAAAAAGCGCTTCAATAATTGATTTAAATACTCCTGTAGAAGAAGGAAATGAAATATTTACCTATGTCCTTGTTAAACCCGAATTTAAATCTCCAAGTTCTGTTGAACACTTCTTTGCTCTTTCTGAAGGAGGTAAAATAAGGGTTGATTATGAATCCAATTCATTTATAGGTTTCTATAAACTGCATGGCCTTGAAAAAAGTGCAGAACTAATAGATCAAAGAAATAGAGGGACTGTAACACTTAGAAATAAGGGTAAAGGAGTGGGAAAAGTCTATATTTACCGAGAAGACAGGGTATCAGCACCTTCCCATACCATCATTGGACATGTTGAAAAAGGGATGCAAATCCTGGATATAGCAAATGCAGGGGATTTGATTACATTTAAATCAGACCCTGAGAGAATAATGACCCTTTCTATGACTCAAAAAGAAGCAGAAGAATACCTATCATCCAAAGGAATAGAACAGATACGTGAGGGTCTTACCGAAGATGATGCAATAGTTGTAGGACAGGACCCGGCTTTTACCATGGACATCATCGATAAAAAGAAAGTTACCACCATGGGGATTGATAAAAATAAAATAATTCAAATCGAAATAGATCCGACTGCCCATAGATCTTCATGGTACTTCCAGAAACTTACAGGGCTTCTTGATTCGCCAGTAGGATCCCTTAAAGTTCATTTCGCCTTCCCCGGAATGAAGGTTATTATGTTCCAGGGAAGTTCAAAAGATGCAAAGGGGCTTGTTCCAGAGAATACCCCACAAAAATGTGTAAGTACTGGTGAAATAGGAATAACAAACATGTCTCGTAGACATATTGGAATGGTCGGAGTAAGATTTGAAGATAATGATGAATATGGGCCGACAGGAGAACCATTTGGAGGAACTAACATAGTTGGTAGAGTGGTTAAGGGTCTTGAAAATCTTGAAAAATTAAAAGAGGGAGATGTGGTTTATGTCACAACAAAACTCTGAAGATTCTAATGTAACTCGGATGATAATACTTGGACCTTCTGCGCAGATAAATCCGTCAGAACTTGTCCAGAAGCTCCATATGCTAGAATTACCACTTACAATTAAATCAACGTGCTACGGAGCAATAATTCATGGGGATGAAAAGATTGTAAAAGATGCTATGGAAAGAATAAGGAAACATGATCCCTACAACATCTTTACAAAGGATAGAGGGTTTCCTCCAGGAGATCCAAGGCGTTGCAGAGCTAAAAGAGGGGCAGCACGGGAAGGATTTCATCAGCTTGAAAAAGAATTTGAACTTCTTGACTGTGTAAGAGAAGCACTTGAAAATCCTAGAGAAGTTCATGTTGAAAAACCAAAGAAAATCACTCCAGATTCTCTTAAAAAAGTTATTATTGAATGCGAAAAAGAGTAATCAATAAAATAAGTTTATTATGTAATATAAACAATATTAGTTGAGGAATGATAAAATGCAGATAACTCCTTTCTCTAAAGGTGAAGAAATAGCGCCAATTGCGCTTGCAGTTCATGAACTTGTAAACAGACTCCCCACAACAATGCGTACCCAGAATTGTAATGGGGTTAGAATTGAAGATGGAGAAATTATTGATTATAATTATACTGGTCCTGTTTTAGAAAAAGTACTGAATGAAGGTAAAATTACTCATACAATCCCAGAACGCGGCCCTTATACAGGAATTCCTGTAATTGTCGTTCCAATAAAAGAAAATAACCAAGTTATTTGTGTAATAGGGCTTATTGACATAACTAAAGGAATATTCAGTGATCTTATGGAGATCACAAGAAGACCTGGACACACAGATCATAAGGAGGAGTTTTATTGAAAATAGCTATATTTCCTCCAAATTCATTAATCTTAGCTGATTTAGTGGAGAGGAAGGGGCATGAAGCTCTTGCATTACAAAAAGAAATAAGAAAAAAGGTTATAGATCCAGAAATTGATTCACCACCATTTAATATTACAGAAGAAGAGCCAATAAAAGGCCTTAAATATGCTGCAATTGAAGTTCCATCAGGTGTAAGGGGTAGAATGGCCATATTTGGTCCTTTAATTGATGAAGCTGATGCTGCAATCATAATGGAAGAAGCACCCTATGGATTTGGATGTGTAGGATGTGCAAGGACAAATGAACTATCAATGTACTATCTAAGAAAGAAAGATATTCCAATTCTTGAACTTCAATATCCTACAACAAGGGAAGAGGCAATAGAAATGGTAAATACAATTAACACTTTTTTAGATGAACTGGAGGAAAAAAATGGTTAAAATAGCCCAAATATCATGCGGAACAGAATATAGTGGTATTCAAAAGGAAATTGAAAAAGCTGCTGAGACATTTGGCGCTGAAATCGTCATTCCAGAAGCAGATTTAGATTATATTGATGAAGCTTACCATAAATTTGGTTTTAATGCTGCAAGTTCAAGCATAAGGTTAATGATTGCCAGAGCAATGTCCATTGTTGAAGGAAAAGCAGATGCTGATGCTGTATTTATAGGAACATGCTTTAGGTGTGCAGAAGGAGCTCTGGTTAGGAATGAAGTAAGACGATTTATACAGCAAAACACAAATTTACCGGTTGTAACTTATTCTTTTACTGAAAGAACAAAAGCTGACGAGCTTTTCATCAGGATGGAAGCATTATCTACAATCGTAGATAGAAAAAGTTTACTTGCACGTGAAAAGCAGGATGGTCTTACCATTGGAATAGATTCCGGTTCAACAACCACAAAAGTTGTTTTAATGGAAAATAACAAGATAATTGGTACTGGTTGGCTTCCAACCACAGATGTTATCAAATCTGCCGAAGATGGAATGGTCAGTGCATTTGAAGGAACAGGATATAAATTAGATGATGTTGATGGTATGGGTGTAACTGGATATGGTCGGTTAACCATAGGTAAACATTTTAATGCTGCTTTAATCCAGGAAGAGCTCAGTGTTAACTCAAAAGGAGCTGTTTACCTTGCAGATAGGCAAAAAGGCGAAGCAACAGTTCTCGATATTGGGGGAATGGATAACAAGGTTATTACAGTAAATGATGGAATACCCGATAATTTCACCATGGGGGGAATCTGTGCGGGAGCTTCAGGCCGATTTTTAGAAATAACTGCAAGAAGACTTGGAGTTGACATAAGCGAGCTTGGAGGTCTGGCTTTAAAAGGTAATTATAAAAATGCGCTTTTAAACAGTTACTGTATCGTATTTGGTATACAGGATCTGGTTACATCACTTGCTGCGGGAGGTACTAAAGAAGATGTAGCATCTGCTGCATGTTATTCTGTTGCCGAGCAAGTTTATGAACAGCAGCTTCAAGAAATTGATGTCAGAGAGCCAATTATTCAAGTAGGAGGAACTTCTTTAATTGAAGGTCTCGTTGAAGCCGTAAGTACCATTCTTGGAGGAATTGAAGTAATAGTGCCTGAAAATTCCCAGCACATAGGTGCTGTTGGTGCGGCACTTTTAGTGTCTGGTTTAGGAAAAGAATAGAGTGGAGAAAGCAAATGTTAGTTGAATGTTATGATGAACAAGGCGCAGAAGTCTATGAGATGATAATAAAGCAAATAATGCAGGACGTTCAAGTAGGTCGTGCTATCAGTGATATGAAAGTATTCGTTGACCCAAGAGAACCCGTATTCATCATTGCAGTTAAATATGAAAAAGCAGCAGCTCCAATTACAATTGATGATTTTACTGAATATGAATACAAAAAAGAAGAAAATAAAACCCGTATAAGAGTTAAAGATGAGACTTATCTGCCTGAATTACTTCAAAAATTATGGGATACAGAAGGTAGAGAAAAAATAGAGCAGCCGAGCAGATTTGAAATCATAATAAATAATCCGGAAACTGAACTTAAGGGAATGGCTGTTCATGACCCTTCAGAAGACCTGAAAAAGAAATTATACGATGCGATGTTCAGAATAATCCCTGAAGGATTTAAAGTGGTTGATCATAAATCAAAGGATAATATAATTTCCATGTTATGCTCTGATGAGATAATTAAAGATGAATGGATTAAAAAAAGAGATAAGATGATTGAAGAGTTAGAATGATGAAAATACTTACTTGGAGGTAAAGTAATGAAAGAAAGTAAATTTGCCCACATGACAAAGGTGCATCCCTGTTTCAATGAAAAAATGCACGATAAAGTTGGAAGAATCCATGTTCCTATTGCTCCTAAATGTAATATTCAATGTAATTTCTGTACTAGAGATATAAACAAATGTGAAATGAGACCCGGAGTATCATCAAGAGTTATGAACGTAGATGATGCCATAGAACACGTTAGAAAAGTTACAAGCGAAATGCCCATATCTGTTGTTGGTGTTGCAGGTCCCGGAGACGCTCTGTTTAATGAAGAAACATTTGAATTCTTTAAACGGGTTGATGAAGAATTCCCAGACTTAATAAAATGTATGAGTACAAATGGACTCCTTTTACCTGATAAAGCAGATTTACTGGCAGAATTAAAGATAAACACCATAACAGTTACAGTGAATGCGATTGATCCAGAAATTGGAAAAGAAATTTATGCAGGGGTCTTCTATGACGGTCAGATCTACAAAGGTAAAGAAGGATTTGAATTACTCTCTAAAAAACAACTTGAAGGGATAGAGAAGATATCGGAAAAAGGCATTGTCGTAAAAGTTAATGCGGTTCTAATTCCTGGATTAAATGAAGACCATATTGTAGATATAGCCAGAGAAGTTAAAAAAAGAGGTGCTTCACTTATGAATGTGATTCCATTAATTCCTCTTAACAAGTTCAAAGACCTGGAAAAGCCGGGCTGTGCACAAATAAGCAAAGTAAGAGATGAAGTTGAGGAAATAATCCCTGTTTTCAGAGCATGTACTCAATGCAGGGCTGACGCTTACGGAGTACCCGGTAAAGAAGATAAGCATCTAGATATGACTCCAATGAGTCACTATTAAACTATTCTTTTTATTTAAATCATTTTTAAGGTAATTAATATGAAGACAATGTACTGGAAGAGTAATCACCTATTTTTACTGGATCAGACAAAACTGCCGGATGAAATTATTTACTATGAATGTAAAACCTACAAAGACGTAATTCAGGCCATAAAAACCATGAAAGTCCGGGGAGCACCTGCAATTGGCGTAGCAGCAGCCTTTGGAATAGCTCTTGCAGAAATTGAAGGTGTTGATCTCCAAAAAGCTGCAGAAGAAATTAAAGCTGCAAGACCTACTGCAGTGAATTTATCCTGGGCAGTTGATAGAGTGCTTAATGCTGATTCTGCTCTGGATGAAGCTTTAAAAATGTATGATGAAGACATTGAAACCAATAAAACAATTGGAAAACATGGTGCAACAATAATAGAAGATGGAGACACGATTTTAACCCATTGTAATGCCGGTGCATTGGCATGTGTTGACTATGGAACCGCTTTAGGAGTCATACGAGCAGCATTTGGAGAAGGTAAGAAAATTAAGGTTATATGCGATGAAACAAGGCCTTTCTGTCAGGGGGCAAAGCTCTCTGTCTTTGAAATGCAGCAGGAAAATATTCCGGTGAAATTAATCGTGGATAACGCTGCTGCACGAATGATGCAGATAGGAAAAGTAAATAAAGTTGTTGTTGGTGCAGACAGAGTAGCTAAAGGTGGAATTGCAAATAAAATAGGCACTCTAATGGTTGCCCTTGCTGCAAAACGGTTTGGAGTTCCATTTTATGTTGCAGCACCTAAAAGCACATTTGATTTTGAAAATTCAATTTATGATATAGAAATTGAAGAAAGAGACCCTAATGAAGTGTTATATTTCGGAGAATGTCGCGTTGCGCCTGAAGGAACCGAAGTGGAAAATCCTTCATTTGATATTGTGCCAAGTGACCTTATTACTGGAATAATTACTGAGGAAGGGATTTTAGAGCCATTTTAATTTATCAAACTTTAAAATGCAAAAAATAACCATTTTAACATCTTTTCATGTTATTAAATTTTCATTCCTCTTTTAAAATTTAAAATAATGTTTTTATTAATAACATCCATGTCTGGGAAGGGAAATACAACAACGGAAAAGTTAAAAAAAACAATTTTTGATTCATATAGTTTAAAATAAAATCAGTATTTTTTAGTTATTTCAATGATTACAAATTATAAAAGAAAAAGGAAAAAAATGAAGTTTATTTAGCTTCCAAATATTGCGATCCATATCTGCTGGAAAAAAGATACAATACTGTCTATCAATGAGCCCAATAATCCCTGATCCTGTGCTGTTTGATTTGTATTTGATGTGTTATTTATTTCTAATATTTCTTCATCCGAAGTATTCTGATCTAAAATGGCCTTTAGAACTTTGCCAGTTTCTGCATCCACATAGATTCTTCCAACATTTTTTCCATTCTGATTATTGACCTGCACAACCCATGCAGTGTTGTAGCCAGGAACCATTTCATATTTACCCGTATCTTCCATTAAATCTCCCTTAACC
>JASEIM010000026.1 GCA_030017655.1 Methanobacterium sp.
GATATTTACTATTCCTGCACTGAATGACCATAAAAACATTCCAAATGCCAAAGTTAGAATTATTAGATTATTATTTTTCAAATTCAACTCCCCATTATTCTCTCATTTAAATTCTTATAAAACTAATTAAGAGACTAATCAAATAATGTATTATCTACTCCCATATTTCTTTATGTCACTAAAATATCCATATTGTCCTATTTTAAAATTGTATTAGAATTTAACGGATATTCAAGAGAATTAAAAGTTATAAGGTATTTGAATAAATTCATATGGCCCTATATTTTTATTTTAAGATGATATTTTATTTAAAATAGTTAATTAGTTAATATTAAGTTATTAATGGACAAAATTCTATATTAAATGTGATACATAATAAATCAAATCCTTCAAAAATCGAAAATTTTCGAAAGTTCAGAGAATAGAATTTTTTTCAACTTCAAAACTACAGGAAAAATAATCGTCCCATATATACTAAACCATTGAAATATGGCAAGTTTAAAGAATTCAAATTTTTAAAAAGTTAGTTTTATTAAAAAATTTATATATAAGCTGGATAAATAAAATTTGTGCAAGATATGTATTTAATATGCAAAAAATGTAATGGATATTACAAACTTAAAGAAAATGAATCTCCAGAAGATTATGATTATTGTCAGTGCGGTGGAGATCTTATTTTAGTTGAGGACATCAATGAATATTATCAATATCAGGATTATTACGATGTTTTAACCAGTGCACGAAATGATTCCATATCTAAAAAACCATTATTACTGTTTTCATCATGTTTGATAATTGCATTTATGATATTCCTAAACATTTTTTACATCCCAGCATCATATGATCAGGAAATTTCAAATAAGTTTATTTTAGGTTCTGATGATAGAGGATATGTTACAAAAGAGATATTATATCAGAATTCATCATTAAACACGAATGTTATTGCCTTTGTTACTGGAATACATCCCCGAGAAAAACTTTCAAAAAGGGTCACAGGTGATGTTATACATAAATACGCTTCTTCTTCAAATTTAGGGATTGTAAATTATGATATTACAGTTACTAATAATCCTGAAAACTATAAAATTGGGAGACGTAGTGGAGAAGATTTAGCTGCCGATTATATACTTTCTGATATTAAGAAATCAAACATTGACCTGGTAATTATATGCCATGACCATAAACCCGGATATGGTAGCGGTTTTTATATTGCAACGCCCGAAATGGATGCAGAATCAGTTAAATTGGCCGATTTAGTTAATAAAACTTTGGGGGACTTCAATTATTACAGAGCAGATAATATAAAGGAACATTCAACATCAGCAATAAAATTTTCCAAGCCATTAGCATCATCTGGTTACAAGACATTTGTTTATGAGATTCCAGGATGGGAAAACTATAATAAAGCATATAATATGACAAGTAGACTATTAAAAACATGTTCTATGTTTTTAACTTAAATGAGATTGTTTAAAACATATAATTAAATTTTATTTTAAAAACTAAAAGTCAAGTCTAAAAGAAATATATTGATATAAAACTATGAGCAAATGAGTATAGAAAAAATACTATAGCATATTTTAAAGAGCATAATATTTAGAATTTATTGGCTATGATCTTGCATATAAGATGAATAGGCAAAAATTTGATTGAAATGTGTTAAAATGGCGCTGGAACTTCATTTTGTTAATATTTAGGATGAAATTATAGTAGGATATAAAACAGAAGAATATTTTTAAATATTGAGTGTTTTCAATAGAAAAAATTATGTTATAAGTTATAACTAATACTATAACATTTTTACTTATTATATTCTATTTTTAATCCAATCCATACACCTAAAAGTAGTTATATTCCTTTTTCCTGCCGTATTACTTTCCCTTTATCTATTATCTTTTTTAAATAATCAGTTATGAAAGTAAAAAGAGTGCCATCCCTATCATTTTCTGCTAAAAACATTATAATGTTAGCCATTTCTTTATTAAATTGAAATAAATCATTTATCTCTCCATTTTTTACAAGTTCCATAATATATTCATCAATTATTAATTCTATTTCTCTAGTTTTCCTTAATTCCCTGGATTTCGGTTCCAAATTATGTGACTTATTCAAATTCATATTGTTGCCTCCATATTTTATTATCGGCACTTAAGTATTATATACTTCTTAAAAAGGAAATATATTAATCATATAAAATATAGTATTAATATAGGGGTTATTATGTTGGCTAGATCATTTAATATTTTGCTCGTTGAAGATAATCCTGCTGATATTCGTTTAGTTGAAGAAGCATTTAAAGAAACAGAAATAGATACAGAACTTGACGTTGTAACTGATGGTGTAGCTGCAATGGATTATCTTTATGATAAGATCAACTCAAATGAAGGAAATTTTCCTGATTTAATCTTGCTTGACCTAAATCTACCCAAAAAAGATGGTCGTGAAGTTTTAGTTAAAATTAAAGATAACAAGGAACTCAAAAGAATTCCAGTAGTAATTCTAACAACTTCCAGTTCCAAAGAAGATATATACGAAACTTATGCACATTATGCAAATTCTTATGTAGTTAAACCAGCCAATGTGGGTCGTTTTATAGAAACTCTAAAAAATCTTGAAGAATACTGGTTTAATATAATAAGATTACCTTAATTAACCTTAAAAATGATAAGAAAAATTTCTACAGAGGAATCAATATTAAATTCTTTAATAGGTATACTGTTGATAATTTTCTACAGTGAAAAAAATAATTAATTTAAGGTCTTTTTACAAATTTTAATGAAGCTGAATTCATGCAATATCGTTTACCTGTAGGTGGTGGTCCATCATCAAAAATGTGTCCAAGATGAGCATCACACAATGCACATAATGCTTCAGTCCTGATCATCATATGGCTTTTATCCACCTCAGTCCTAATATTTTCATCTGCAACCGGTTTCCAGAAGCTCGGCCAGCCAGTGCCAGATTCAAATTTCGTTTTTGAATCAAATAAATCAATATCACAACAAACACACTTGTAAATGCCGTCTTCATGACAATCATGGTATTTTCCAGTAAAGGCAAGTTCCGTACCTTTTTTTCTTGCTACATTAAACTGTTCAGGCGTTAAAATTTGTTTCCATTCATCATCTGTCTTTTCTATTTTTTCCATGAAAACCATCTTTCCTTTTTCCACGGAGTAAATAGGTATTTTTTCAGATGCATTATTTTTCATATACCAATTTTAGTATTTCTTTATCTAAATAATTTATTATTAAAAAAATAGATTTAATCGATCTAAAAATGTACATGATGTTTTATCTGTGGGAACTGCCATGTGGACATTTTCTTAGTGAATTGTAAGATAATACGTTATGTTTTTATACTAATGTTTTATTATATTTATAATAATGAATGAAATCCCTGTCTTGCAAACCAAACTTAAAAAATATGAGAGAAAGTCAAAGAAAAAATCTGCAGACGGTAAAGAACATGTTACCAGAAGATACATGATTCCAATTAAAAAGGATCAAATAGAAGGTAGCAAGTTTGAAAATGTCGAGGATATCGTCATTTTAAGTAATGATGATTTTAATTATGAAATAGAGAAATCAAAAAATGCAGCGTCATTAATTAAAGAATTAGAACTTTCTTTGAAAGATAGAGACAAGGATATTCAACGTATTCACGAAACTAAAAATAAATTAAAAAAGATTGAATCAGAGTTTGCTGTTATCAGAGAAAACTATGCTAATGCGCTAAAAGAGCTTGAATTAAAAAATAGGGAGATAATGAAAATTAATAATGAATATAATGATCTTATAAGTGAGAACAAAGGATTAAAAAGAGAAGTAAAAAGATTAACAGATTTACGTACTCTAGAAAAAGAATCTCTCCGCATTAAAACAAATGAAATTGAAATAACTAAAGAGGAATATAATAAACTGAAAAAAAGCCATGAATTACTCTGGAATGTTGTTCGTGAAAAAGATAAAACAATCAAAGGTTTAGAAGAAAAAGGAGTTATGAGCAGTTTACTAAAAAAAATTATAAAAAAAGATGACCGTAAATAAAAGCGTTTAATCAGTTATAATAGAATCTAAAAGATATTATGCGGATCATTTAATGATTTTTTTCAATGCCTTATTTGCCACTTTTTTGAAATCTTTATCCCCTTTTGCAGCTCTTCGTGCTTTTTTAATAGGATCAACAGCCCTTTCATCACCCAAATCTCCAAGGGCTTTAAGTGCAGCCATTCGTACTCCCCAATCATCATCGTTTAAAGTTTCAATTAAAGGGTCTAATGCTTTTAAGTCTCCCATTTCTCCCAGTGATTTTGCTGCAAATTTCCTTACAGCAAAGTTTTCATCATTTAAAACATCTATCAGGTTATTCACAACACTGGTATCTCCTATGTCTTTAAGCGCAAGAGTAGCGTACTTTTTCATATTTCCATCTTCATCAGTTTTTAAGGCATTAATCAGGGGTTTTACTGCAGGTTTTCCTATTAAAGCAAGAGATTTAGCAGCTTGAAACCGTACTTCAGGGTTACTATCCTTAAATGCTTCAATTAAAGCTTGAATCCCATTAGAATTTTCTGATTTACCAATTTCTTCTGCAGCTCTCTTTCTAACTTCAGCATCATCATCTTTTAAATTAAGTATAAAATCTTCTAAAGATTTATTTTCATCATTCACAATATCATCCCATCTCAATTTATTAAAATAATTATTAGAATTCCTTAATTTCATTTAATTATCTATATTACTATTATATCTTGATAATCAATTAATATTTTTCTATTCGAACTAAATGAAAGGCAATATTATTAATTTTTTTTATTTTATTTAAAAAAACAGAAAGTAATATAAATACTAATGTACATCTTATTGTTACCTAACGAAAGTATAAGATCTACGGTAAGATAATCCTGTTTTTGTCATTACTACACAAGTATGAAGTGGTGAGTTTTATTTGGAAAATGAAGCAATATACGGTGCAAAAATTATTGACTCTGCACTTTTAATAGATGATTACTTAATTATATCTGACTTGCATCTTGGATACGAGGGTGCTTTAAATGCACAGGGATTTATGATCCCCAGACTTCAGTATAAAAAGATTCTCAAAAGACTTAAAGAAATTTTATCCAGAACTGACGCTAAAAAAATCATAGTAAACGGTGATTTAAAGCATGAATTTGGAAAGATAAGTAAACAAGAATTTAAGGAGATTGAAGACTTTATTACTTTCTTAAAAGAAGAATTTGATGAAATAATCTTAATTAAGGGAAATCACGATAATTTCACACGATTTATAGCAGAAAATAAAGGGTTACATGTATATGATAATTACTCTGTAGAAAATTTTCTTGTATTACATGGAGATAAAATCCCTGAAAACCAAATTAAAGAAGATAATATAATAATTGGACATGAACATCCAAGTATTGGACTTCGAAGCGGAGAAAGGGTCGAAAAAATAAAATGTTTCCTTAAAGGAAACTGGAATAATAAAAACATGATAGTTATGCCCTCATTTAATTTTATAAGTGAAGGATCAGACATATTACGGGAAAAATCAATATCTCCGTTCCTTAAAGGAATATCTTTAGATGAATTTGAAGTATTTGGAATAGAAAATTTTGAAGTATTGCCATTTGGCCAATTAAATAACATACTAAAAGTTAAAAATAAATTAAAATAAGGATAGAAATGATAGAAAAACAGACAAAAGCGTATAAAGATAAAGAAATTTATAAATTACTGCATCCATGGGTCAAAAAATGGTTTAAAAACAAATTTGAAACATTCACTGAATCCCAGAGATACTCAATTATTGATATTCATAAAGGGAATAATATACTTGTTTCATCTCCTACAGGTTCTGGTAAAACTTTAACTGCTTTTCTTTCAATAATTAGCCAGTTAACAATGCTCTCAGATATGGAAAAGATTGAGGATAAAGTTTACTGTATTTATATATCTCCTCTTAAGGCCCTTGACAATGACATTGAAAAGAATTTAGAAGAGCCATTATATGAAATAGAAAAAATTGCAGGTAGAAAACTTGGAATTAGAAAAGCAGTTAGAACTGGAGATACAAGCCAGTATATGAGATCAAAAATGCTTAAAAACCCGCCACATATATTGATCACCACTCCTGAGACTTTATCTATTCTTCTATGCGCTCCAAAGTTTAGAGAGAAAATAAGGGATGTAAAATATGTTATAGTGGATGAAATTCACTCTCTTGCAGATAATAAAAGAGGTGTTCATTTAAGTTTAACTTTAGAGAGATTACAGAATCTTGCAGGCGGATTTACCAGAATAGGTTTAAGTGCAACCGTCCATCCGCTGGAAAAAGTTGCACAGTACCTGGTAGGTTTTGAAGTAGATGATATTCCACGGAAATGTAAAATCGTTGATGTTAATTACATCAAACAATTGGATATGAAGGTATTATGCCCAGTAGACGATATAATAAACTCAGATCCTGAAGAAATGAACAAAGCTACATACGACCTCCTCGATGAACTTATACAATCACATAAAACTACATTAATATTTACAAATACAAGAAGTGGGACAGAAAGTGTTGTATTTAACCTTAAAAAGAGATTTAGAGGTAAATATAATGACAATAATATCATGGCTCATCATTCATCTCTTTCAAAGGAATTGAGACTTGAAACTGAAGATAAACTTAAGAATGGAGATTTAAAAGTCGTTGTATCTTCAACATCTTTAGAATTAGGGATAGATATTGGATATATTGATTTAGTTATTCTTGTAAGCTCTCCAAAGTCTGTTTCAAGAGCTCTTCAACGGATAGGGCGAAGTGGACATAGACTTCATGATAAATCTAAGGGAAGAATTATTGTAGTAGATAGGGATGACCTTGTTGAGTGTTCTTTAATCTTAAAAAATGCTCTTGAAGGTAAAATAGATGAAATAAATATTCCCCAAAACTGTCTGGATGTTTTATCACAGCAGATATACGGAATGGCCATTGAAAGCAAACAGGATATTGATACAGCTTACATGATGATAAAAAGAAGTTACTGTTACGTGAATTTAACCGAAAATGATTATTTAAGCGTTTTAAGTTATCTTGCTGGAGAATATACGGATTTGGAAGAAAGATATGTATATGCAAAAATATGGGTAGATTATGATACTAATATGTTTGGAAAGAGGGGGAAGCTTGCCAGAATGCTTTATTCTACAAATATAGGTACTATCCCCGATAGATCGTCTGCAAGGGTTAAATGCGCTGGCAAGGTCGTTGGCCATGTAGAAGAAGATTTCATGGAAAAACTTCAAAAAGGAGATACATTCGTACTTGGAGGAAAAATCTACAGATTTAATTATGCCCGGGGAATGACCATTAATGTTACACCATCTTCAGGACCTCCCAGCATTCCTTCATGGTTTTCTGAGCAGTTACCATTATCTTTTGACCTTGCACTTGAGATTCAAAGATTTCGAGCAATTATTGCAGGTAAATTTGAATATGGACGTAATAAAAAGGAAATAATGGAATTCATCAGTGAATATCTGTATGTTGACCAAAATGCAGTAAATTCAATTTATGAATATTTCAGGGAGCAGTACCTGTTTGCAAAGATTCCAAGCAATAGAACTCTTCTAATTGAACATTATAAGGGATTTGGAGATAGAAGATTTGTCGTATTTCATACCTGCTTTGGAAGACGGGTTAATGATGCTCTTTCCCGGGCCGTAGCATACGTAATTGCTAAAAAATATAAAAGAGACGTAATGATTTCCATATCAGACAATGGGTTTTATTTAAGTTCAGAAGGTAAAATTGGAGGTTTTGAAGCGTTTAAAGAACTTAATAGTGAAAATATTAAGGATATTTTAATTAATGCCATTGATAAAACCGAAACTCTTGCAGGGAGATTCAGGCACTGTGCTGGACGATCTTTAATGATACTGCGAAGATATAAGGGTAGAGAAAAAAGTGTTTCACGACAACAGGTAAAGGGTAAAATCCTTCTCAAATTTATAAAAGAACTGGATGAAAATTTTTCAATTCTTAAAGAAGCACGAAGAGAAGTAATTGAAGACTTTATGGATGTTAAGAATGCAAAACGGGTTCTAAATATGATTGAAAGTGGTCAGCTTGAAATTAAAAAGATTGATACTAAAATTCCATCACCATTTGCATTTAATCTTGTCTCGCAGTGTTACTTAGATGTTTTGAAATATGAGGAGCGAATTGAATTCATAAGAAGGATGCATCAGGCCATAATCAATCAGATTGATGCAAAATAATTTATTAAAAAAATAAATGGTTTTTATATTAAATATCTGCAAAATAACTTGCAAAGTCATCTGCATCCATTTCAATGAACCATTGACCATTTGAAGTCATTATAGGAGTTCTTGTTATTACAACAGCAAGAACTTCTGCTTCTTCATCATTATCAGTGTCCATTTTTTCACTGATAACTTCTAAAGCGTTACTGAGAAATTCTTTTGAGTCAAATCCAAGTAGTATGTCTCTTACGTCCATTCCTACTTCATCTGATGCGTCAGGATTTTTTGCTATCTCAACGCTTTTTAGGTTGTTGAATGCTCTAACTGCAATTGATTTAAGTTCGTTATCTTTCACAATAATCACCAAATTAGCTTTATGTTTCTTAGTAAATATCTTCTTATTTAAATAATTTTAGAACTATTATATAAACATATTTCAAATTTCCATCGTGAGATGTGCATTTAATTATTTTATTCATAAGTTACGTATATGATTTAATGCAATTTAAAAGGTTTAATGGAACTGAATTTCATTCTATACAATTTTTACAATATTTATACAAAGAATTATATAAATTGTAAATAAATGATATTTAATTCATTAATACCCTAAATATTTAATAATTAAATTAGATAATCTATGGGTTGAATTGTTTTTTGAAAAAATCATTCACAGGTGTTTTTATGCTTTTATCTGAGAATTCAAAAAGGCAGTAAAAAAAGTACTGATAAATATAAAACCAAATTTTTAAACCAGCTGGAACCTGGAGATGAAATTACAGGCGAAATTTTTATTGGAGAAATGAAAAAAAGGCAGGTTAAAAAAAACAGATATCGATGAATTTTTTGTTATAATAACCGACCACAAAAATGAACAAATATGGATATGTGGCTTTACTACATCGTATTACCCGGAATCAGATGATATATATGGTGAAAAAGGAGGTAGAGTTTATACATTGATGGATAGTTTAAACCATGCCCTTAATAATACCCCATTAAATAAAGAAAATAGTTATTCAGTAAATTTCAAGGTATTCAGGAAAAATATTAATGAAAACGTTGAAAAGGTTAAGATTAAAGCTGTTCAATCATGGAATCCCAATGCTAAAGCCTGTAATCTTGAAGTAGTTGATGCTGAAACAGTCGAAACAGATGATAAAGAAACTTCAAAGCTGAATATGCTTGCAGATAAAAATCCAGCAATTAAAACTGCATATGAAAACCTTAAAGGCAGAAATAAAGAAATTAACAAAAAAACAATCGCATTTGAACTTAAATTAATGTTAGATAATGAAAATATAATAAAAACAGAATTTAAGGATGCTTTAAAGGAGCTGGATAAATTATAGATAAATCCATTATTTGATTTATTTTGAATTATATTTATCTAATAAAATGTATTATCTAAAAAAGAGAAAGATTAATTCCAATTAGAATAAAAAATTATAAATACTCATTTATCACATCTTATAAAGGTCTAAACTATTGAGGATTATTATGTATGCAGTAATAATGGGTAATGGTAGAGTAGGCAGAAATCTTGCCTTAAAATTAATAAATAATGGAAATGATGTTACTCTCATTGATAATGACCAGAATAAATGTACTACTGCTGCAAGTGAAATGGACGCTCTGGTTATTTGTGGTAATGGAACAGATAAAAGAACATTAGAAGAAGCCAATATTAGGGATGCAGATGTATTTGTAGCAGCAACAGGGAACGATGAAGCAAATCTTCTAGCAAGTATCCTTGTTAGGGAATATAAATCACCTAAAATCATTGCAAGAGTAACCAATCCAGACCATGAAGAAGCCTTTAAAAAAGTTGGAATTGATCATGTTATAAGCCCGGAACTTACCGCAGCAAGCTATCTTGAAAAGCTAATTACCAGACCAAAAGTAGCAGATCTTGTAATTTGTGGTAAAGGAAATGCTGAATTAATAGACGTCACCATTAAAAACAAGAAAATTATTGGAAAAACAGTTGGAGAAGTGAGTCCAACAGATGATTATATAATTGGCGCCATCTATAACAGTGGTATCGTAATTCCTCAAGATAATATCGTTTTAAAGGAAAATACCAAAATTTCAATTCTTGTTAAAACTAAAGCTGTTAGGAAAGTAACAGAAATATTTACAGGATAGGTTTAACATAAAATAACAAAAATAAGCCTTCCAGAATTGTCTTAATATCTTTTAATTCTTCAGGAACTATTAATATCTAAATTATCACTATTTTAAATAAACGTATCTGAAATTAATTTTATCTAATAATCATTAGAATAATATGATGCTAATTTACAGGTAATCACTGTTTTAGCCCTTAAAAGAGATTTATCGGTAAGTTCACTATTTTTGATTGCAAGTTCTATTCTTTCCAGCATAGATTCTAAATCAGCGGGTTTGCATTTATATGCCATATCTAACAAATTAAAACATGTTTCATCATTTTCCATTTAAATTACCCCCTAATATATGTTTTTCAAATGAAAATTTCACCTATATCTATTTAAATATGTAACTTGATATTCTGGATTAGATCATTTGTAAACTAAACCATTATAATTAATCAAATTACCTTAAGCATTTGATAATATTAGTATTCACTTAGTTATATAAATAATTAACTAATTTGTTAACAAAATAACATAATAAAAAGATAAATATATATATACTAAAATTTATAACTCTGGAGTATGGTACAGATAGCTTTTCGAGGGGATAAAGAATTAAGAAACAGAATAAAGATAATGGCAATTAAAAAAGGCATGAAAATGAATGAATTACTTTTAAATTATGTTGAAAAAGGTTTAACATCAGATGAAGAAAGAGAAGAATTTTGATCATGTTTTTAGCTCTTTAATTATGTTAACTCACTAAAATGATTTCTATTTTTTTGGCTATTTCATATATATTAACTATAGAATTTTTGATAGTTTAATTAGTTTATCTTTCTTCATTTTAATAAAATTTTAATAAACAATTAGATAAAGATATATTTACTTAAAAATTGTTTTAATGTTAAACATTGAAATTGTATAAAATCACCAAAAAATTAAATTATAATTGAATAATATGTCAAAGGGACCACTATTTACTGCACGCAGCTTTGATGAATATATTAAAATGTTCAGTCTTAACCTCAATTTATTAAAAAATAAGAATATACTGGACTGTGCTGCTGGAGCCAGTTCTTTTGCAGCTGTAATGAACAAGAAAGGATATACAGTAACGGCCTTAGATTTACTGTATGACAAAGATCCTCAATTTCTAAAAGATATCTGCGAAAACCATTTAAATGTACTAATTAGTGCATTATCCCCATTAAAACATCATTTTAAATGGAATTATTTTAAAAACCTTCATGAACTTAAAGAACATCGGCTCATAGCACAAAATGAATTTCTAAAAGATTATACAAAACATAGGGGTAAAAAATACATCAAAGCAGATTTAACAAAGCTACCATTTAATGATAATGCTTTTTCACTCGTTCTAAGCTCTCATCTTCTTTTTATTTATGATCACAGACTCAGTTATGAATTTCATCTCAATTCAATAAATGAAATGATTAGAGTAGGTGATGAAGTCAGAATTTATCCCCTTGTTAAACATAAAGCCATGAAATCAGAGTTTGTAAAGCAAATAGAACATGATTTAATGGAAAAGGCAGATATAAAAATAGAAAAAGTAAATTATGAGTTTAGATTAGGTGGTAATGAAATGATGAGACTCATAAAAACTTAATTGACTTAATAGGGGACTGATAGCATGGAAAGAAGTTACGATGATGAATTAAAAGACCGAAATTTCGGAGATTACATCTATGAAACTCCATACTGGATTGTTTTTCTTGCGCCAAACCAGAGCAACATAGGGACGTGTGTGGTTGCTTTAAAAAGGCATTATGGATCTTTATCCGGTTTAAAAGATGAAGAATGGATCGATTTTGGAAAAACGGTTAAACAATTAGAAACATCTTTAAAAAAAGTATTTAAACCAACATTATTTAATTGGGGAGCTCTTATGAATGCTGATTATATGAAAGAAAATCCAGATCCACATATCCACTGGCATTTCATCCCGCGTTACAGACATGAAGTTGAATTTGAAGGTATTATCTTCGAAGACAGGTATTTTGGTTCTATGCATCCACGACCTGTGTTAGAAATTCCGTACATCGTTAGAAAAAGAATAATAGAAACCATTAAAAAAAATCTTTGATGGAGATTTATCATGTTAAAACCCAATTATCAAGAAATTAAAAACTTTAAATTTACAACTGGAGAAACTTTATCTGAACTAATAGTAGAATATGCAACATTTGGAACTGAAATTAAAGATGATGAAGGAAATATTGTAAATGGAATACTCTATTTACATGGCTCATCTGGAGATTATTCATCAGTTAAACGTATTAAAGATATAGTAGGTCCTGGAAACATCATTGACACTGATAAACACTTTATTATCTGTCCTACAGCTTTAGGTTCTCCAGGATCATCCTCTCCATCAACATCAAAGTTAGGACACAAATTTCCAAAATACAATATTGAAGACATGGTTAATGTGCAATATTCCTTTTTAAATGAGGCCCTAAATATTAAACACCTTAAAGGAATTATTGGCACTTCAATGGGTGGTTTTCAGACTCTTCAATGGGCTGTAAGTTATCCTGATTTCATGGATTTTATTATACCCATCACTACAAGTTCTAATGTTAAAGGTCAAAATTATGCAATAAATAATTTAATGAATATCTATATTAAAAGCGATCCAGAATACAAAGAAGGTAAATATAAAATTAATCCTAAAAAAGGGACTCAAAACGCAAACATGCTTCTTTATTTATTTGGTTTTTCACCAGAATATTATAAAAACAAGTCCTATGAATCTATTCTTGAATCACTGGATTTTATGAAAAAAGAGGGCGAAGAAACAGATGCTAACGATATTGTATGGCGAAATGAAGCTACAATTTCTTATGATCTCTCTTCTGATTTATCAAAAATCAAAGCTAAAACCCTGATTATTGGAGTGAATCAGGATCAGTATTTTCCTCCTGATATTGATGTTATACCTCTTTCAAAGGCCATTAAGGGATCTAAACTATATTTATATGATTCTATTTTTGGACATCTAGGTTCAAGTGAGATAATAAAAGCAAAAGAGATAATTAAAGAGTTTTTAGACGATATTAAATAATATTATATGAAAATTTAAATTATATTTAGTATAATGCCTTCAATCTTTTACATTTCACTAATTGATTTCACTTATTTGCCTGCTATTTAAAATTTATGAATAAAAACATAAAATTAAATGATAATGTTTAACAAATGTTATTTGAGGGATTAATGTGCAGGTAAAAGTGATGGATTATGGTTTTTCAAGGAAATTAAATAAATTTTATGTAGTTTATAGAATTAGCGAAATCACTCAAGAAACTAAAAATAAGCTTAAAGAAAAAGTTGTAGATGAATTAAAGGAGAAATCAGGGATATTATATTTAACTATATATTTTGATGAGGATTATTTCCCTTTTAAAAGTGAAGAGGCAAGACTGCGCACAGCAGATTTTATTGCACGTGAAGAAATTGAAATGCATGCTTACTTAATTAGTCTTTTAGAGGATTAGACTAAATCAATTAAAAAAAAGAGGAAATTACAGATGAAAGAAACCCCCTTGCCTGATCTAAAAAATTTCAGAGTTCGGAAGAAACTCCAAATCGCCATGTCAAAATCTATGGAAAAAATCGGAATGCATGAATTTGATTCCTGCCATTTTGAAGTCGTTCCCATTGACATAATTATTCCCGGACTTGATCCTGTTTTTGATAAATTTATTATTGCCCATATAACAGACATTCATTTAGGGCAGTGGATATCTACAGAACGTTTAAAAGGAGTTATGGAGCTGGTTAATGAACAGAATCCTGATATTGTAGCGATAACTGGAGATTTTGTATCATATGCAATCGATCATCTTGTAGAAGACCTTACAGATTGTTTAAAAATGCTTGAACCTAATGATATTTCTTTGGCTGTCCTTGGTAATCATGATCACTGGCTTGGAGCAGATAAAATTCGTGAAGTGCTTAAAAACAGCAGTATACTTGATATAAGTAATGATGTTTATACTCTAAAACATAATGACGCAATGATGCACTTTGCGGGCGTAGATAGTATCACACTGGATAAACATCGTCTCGATCTGGTAATGGATAAATTACCTGAATCTGGACCGGCTATATTGCTTGCACACGAACCTGATTTTGCTGATATCAGTTCAACAACTGGAAGATTCAGTTTACAAATTTCAGGACATTCACATGGAGGACAATTTATAATTCCAGGCATTGGAACTTTTATTAGAGGATCCAATTTTTTAAAATATCCTGCTGGTAAATATCAGGTTGGTGAAATGGTTCAATATACGAATAGAGGCCTTGGGACAAATGTATTCTGGTTAAGAATCAATTGTCCTCCTGAAATAACAATTTTCAACTTAAAAAGTCAAGAGAATAAATAAAAATGAAGCTTCTTGAAAATAATAATATATCATTACGCTTGTTCTTAGGAAGAACCGTTGTATTATGGATAGCTGGTGTTTTAGGGCTTTTATTGATACCTATTTAAATAATGAAGTTTCCGTTAATAGTATAGAAACTGCGTTTTTAGTTATTGGTGTTATTGGTATTTTAAATGCCACTTTATAGCCCATACTACCCGTTATACCCTGCCATTCCTTATAACTACATTGGAGTGGGACTCCCATTTAAAAGCATTAATTTTATGGTTAACAAGCTAACTCGTTAACGGTTTTAAAGTAGATTTATCCATTCAAACAGGGGCATCATAAGCTGGAATTTTACATGGAAATAATAGAAATATGCCGGCATTTCGCTGGGTTGAAAAGGAAAATAGGAATAAAATTGTTGCTTCCAATGGTTCAAGCAATGCACAAATTCTTGAAGCCCAAATTTCTGATGGTAATGGTTTATTAGCCGTTAATGGTGCCAGCAGATCTAATCTTTTTTCAGGTGATGCTGAAAACGTAATTTTTATTTATAGCAAACTGAAAGACCTTAAACTGTTTTATAATAAATCATAGTATTATTTTTTTTACCTATCCAGCAAATTTCTCACGAACTATAGCACTTTATTTAGGAGTTATGTCTTGAAATCTATTCTAGAATTAGACAGGGAGTTAAAAATGTCAAAACTTGTCTTAAAAGAGGTTTATGCATTCATTTATATATTTATTTATCCGTCCCGGTGCAAATGTATTTATAAGGGAAATAACCACTTTCAGTGTTGTCGGAGATGTATTAGCGGGGAAAGTGGATGTTTATATGCAACATATTATGGTTACGATGAAATAGCACACCAAAGCGGAATACGTGACGCGGATGTTTTTAACGTGATTCGACAGTTAGATAAATAATTTAAAAGAATTGAAAATGCACGCAAATACGCATCCAGAAAATATTTGAACATAATCCTTTCAGATCATGGACAAAGTAACGGTGCTACCTTTAAACAGTGATATGGTTATTCTCTGGAAACTTTAGTTCGAAGACTACTTCCTACTGGCAATAAAGTCTACAGTATTCTATCCTCTAATGAAGATCACTGGGGAAAACCATTCAGCCAGCCCATAGAAAATATTCAGGGATATATAAATGATAAAATAGATCAAGCACGTGAAAAAACCACAAATTTAAAGGAAAGTGCTTTTAGAGAGGCAAAAAAGATTTCTTTCATTCAAAAAGGATTATTAAAATATATTAAAGAAGAAGAAATTGAAATAAAAAATGAAATACCTAAATCTGCTGAAGAAACCAATATAATTGTGCTTGCATCTGGAAATCTTGGTTTAATTTACTTTACAAAGTATCCAAAACGTTTTACATATGAAGAAATAAAAAATGCTTATCCTAAACTTATTCCGGGTTTAGTTAAACATGAAGGTGTAGGTTTTATAATGGTTCGTTCTGAAGAATATGGAACAATAGCAATAGGTTCTGAAGGCATATATTATCTGGATAAAGATGAAATAGAAGGAGAAAATCCACTAAAAAACTTTGGTAAAAATGCTGCAACCCACCTTAAAAGAACAGATGGTTTTAAATATGTTCCAGATATTCTTGTAAACAGTTTCTATGATCCTGAAACAGATGAAGTGGCTGCATTTGAAGAATTAATCGGTAGCCATGGAGGATTAGGTGGTTGCCAATCAAGACCATTTATAATGTGCCCATCAAGTTGGAACCTGGATGATGAAAAGATTATTGGGTCTGAACAACTGCATAAAATATTAAAAGACAGATTAAACAAATTATAATTTAATAAGAGTAATTATATATACTATCTGGATATGAATAACCTTCTTCCTGTTCTGTTGCAGGTAAAGAAAAATGTATATGTGTTAAAAGCCATTTGTTCTCTCTTTTTTCAAGAATCATACTTAAACGGCCGCATAAAACACCCGCTCCTCCTGAAACTTCCGCGTTCATTGTCATTATTGCAGATACCCATGATACATTACCTGCATTGGAAATTGTAATTTTTTCAAATCCTATTTTAATGTTATCTGCTTGGGAAAAATCACGTTTAAATCCTGTTTTAAGCTGATTATATCCCTGAATCCATTCATCTTTACCTGTGCCTATCGCCACAAAATCAGAGTCATCTACAAATAAACTCATCATAGTATTAATATCTTTATCTGAATATGCCTTTGCATACTTATTTAGCACCTCCATAATTTCAGATTCGGTGTTTCTATCAGCTCTCATATTTTTACCCTTCTATCATTATAATAAATTATATGTATTTTTTCATATATAATTTATCTAAAAATTATCAGAATTATCTAAAGATAAAATATTTTAGACAACGAAATCTGATACATAATAGGAAAAAAGACTTGTACAATACATATAATTTAATTGAATATAATATGGAAATCTAATTTACAATTAAATGATTTATTTTACATTTTTAATTTTAGAGGCTATTTTCTTACCTATTTCATAGCAATTCTGCAGTTCTTCATTTGATGGAACATATATTATTTGATACTGGTCAAAAACTTCAAATCCGCAGTTTTCAAGGCTAGCTGTAATTTTTTTGACACCACCACCAGCCCATCCTATTGAACCAAAAGCAACTGCTAATTTTTTAGATCCAGTTCTGTCAAATCTTAAACCTTCTAAATAATACAGCAGATCACCAATACTTGGGAAAGGTCCGTTAAATATTGTTGGAACTCCAAATAATACCGCTTTACTGTCCAGAATATCTTTTACTATTTCACTTCGTTCATCTTCATGTAAAAAATAAATGTATACTTCAGTATCTTCACTAATTATTCCTTCTGCAAGTTCATGTGCCATTTTCTGTGTCGATCCATGCATCGTATCATAAACAATGGTTATTTTATCTTTACATTCTCCTGTAGCCCATTTGCTGTAAGCACTGATTATTTTTATTGGATCTGTCCATACCTGCCCATGAGAAGGGGCAATTATCTTAATTTTATCCAGCAGCCCCATATCTTCAACTTCTTTGAATTTTTTAAGTATTAAGGGAGATAATGGGGTTAATAAATTTGCATAGAACTTTTGTGCAGCATCCATTAGGACATATTCAGGAATTTCCTTGTCATATCGTTCTTTAAAGCATAAATGTTGTCCAAATGCATCATTTGAAAACAATATTCCCTCTTCTACAAGAAATGTAAACATACTATCTGGCCAATGAAGGAGAGGTGCTTCAAGAAAAGCAAATGTTTTACCACCAATATCCAGCTCATCACCAGATTTAACAACATTAAAACTGGCATTATCCAGATTATAATGTTTTTTAAGCCCCTCTACTGATTTTTGAGTACAGTAGATAGGAGCATCAGGGAATTTTTTATATAGTTCCTCCATTGCTCCGCTGTGATCTTTTTCAACATGATTTTGAATGATTAAATCTATTTTTAAATCTTGGCCTTCTTTAGAGAAAGCATCTTCAATCCTTGCCCACATTTGAGAGGCTGTTCCAGGATATGTATTATCAATTAAAATAGTTTTATCCTTTCCAAAAACTAAATATGCATTATAAGTGGTTCCTTTTAAAGTATATCCATGATAGCTTCTTAAATCCCAATCCAAAACTCCAACCCAGTAAACACCATCTGCAATTTTAAAGGCATCTGCTTTCATTACTTTCTCCACCCTAACTTTAACTATTATTTTGTATTTTAATGTTATTAAAATATGATTATAGATATTAATATATCTTAAAAGTATATAATATAAAATTTAAATCCGATCTTTATATTTCAGTTTATTAAAAATAATTTTAAATTGAGTTCCATTCGTTCTATCTAATTCAATATAACCTTCAAGTTGCTTGCTTAAGCTGTTAACTAATTGCAAGCCCAAACTATCCGTATTTTTAAAGTCAATATCCTCCGGTAATCCAATTCCATCATCGCCCACTATTAGAACATATTCATCTTCATAATCTGAATGAAGTTCTATATTTATAGTGCCGGATCTTCCACCTGGAAATGCATATTTTATAGAATTAGTCACTAATTCGTTAATAATAAGGCCACAAGGAATGGCAGTATTTATATCAAGAGATATATCTTCTACATTTATGTTCATTTTGATTTTTTCAGGGCCTAAGTTATGACTGTAGCTTAAATATGCCAGTAAATTGTGAATATAATTATTAAAATTAATATTAGTGAAATCTGATGATTTATACAGTTGTTCATGAATAAATGCCATTGATTTAACGCGGCTCTGGCTGTCTTTAAATATTTCAAGGTCTTTTTCATCGTTAATGTAGCTTGCTTGAAGATTAAGTAGGCTTGAAATAATTTGCAGGTTATTTTTAACTCGATGATGGACCTCCTGAAGAAGCAGTTCTTTTTCTTTGAGTGAAGATTTTATTTTATCTTCAGCCTCTTTAATATCTGTTATATCGCTCCCTACACATACAACTCCTAAAATTTCATTTGTATCACTTTTAATCAGAGATATAGACAAAAATACCGGTACATAATCACCGCTTTTTACTTTAAATGTTGATTTTAGATTAGTGATATACGTTCTCCTGCTTAAATTATTAGAAAGTCTTTCCAGTAGTGAAAGCATTTCGTTTGCTGGAAAAATGAGTTCTATGGACTTACCTATTAATTCATCACTTTTATATCCAAGAAGATCACATGTTGCCTGGTTAACATTTAAGATATTACTTTTGCTATCAAGTAAAATAAAAAAATTGGACATGGTTGAAACAATTTCATCTGCTGCAATTGCAGTGGTTAATGCTGGGAACCTGTATTTCCAGATTCCATAACTTATTAAGCCTAATCCAACAGTAGACATTGTCATAGACATTTCAGGAACTCTTATAGACATATTAGGAAGAACTACATCACTCACCAAACTTATTATTAGTGGTAAGTAAAGACCCACAATCATATACTTTGCCTGAAGTCTCTTTAAATTTTTTGACTTTAAATAGTAATTCAGACATAAAAATGCGGCTAAAAATATTGCAATTATTGTCCATAAAGACATTATATTAAATAAAGTTGAATTATCAGGTATAACATAAGTCCAACCCCAATATTGTTTTAAAGCTCCGCTTATAAGTAAATTAGTGGTTAATCCTAATGCAGTAATAATTATGGCCGGTAAATATATCAATAGATAATTAAGTTTATTTTTTAAGAAATAAGATTTTTTTGTAAATATTATGGCTATATGTAATAAAATAGAAGGAACTATTGGCCATAATGTACTTGCTTTTAACCAAAAATAAGCCGTTTCATAGTTATATGCTTGCCTGTACTCAAATTCAGTAAATGCCAGGAAGCCAACAAGTAGACATAATATTGCGACCATTATATTTAACTGGCTCTTGGGATTTTTATGATAAATAAAGTTTCCCAGAAAAAAACATACCATGAATGCAATAAATGATATTAGTGCATAAATATTCATTCTGTTTTACTCCAGTCAATTTATTTATAAACTATTTATATATATGATTTAAGCAATATATATTTTTTTAAATTCAATTTATATTATATTAAATGATAAGAAAGTAACAATTAATTAAGTGATATTACCGATTTTAGTGAAAATTATGGGTTTATATTATAAACTAATTTCAAAATTTAAATATTTATCATCATTAAATTATTATGTACCTACTAAATTATAGCTAAATAAGTCATTTCTTATAAATTTAAGTATATATCTATTAGGCTGTTAATAAATAATAAATTATGTTGGTTGTGTTAATATTAACATATATATTAATCAAAAAAAAATGATTATGGTGTATTGAATACTATAAGAAATGAAATCACTTATGGTGGCTATTTTGCGGCATTATGTAGTCCTGCTTTTGTGTTATTTACAGCAAGTTTAATGAATATTAAAGTAGATTTGCCAATTTTAGTAATATCTTATATTCTTCCCTTAATTGTCTATAGTTATGACTACTATAAGGATATAGATAAAGATATCCAAGAAAATTCTAAAAGAGCCAGTTTTCTTAAAAAAAAAGCCAAAAAATATCCTTATGTCTTGAGTTTCTATATAATACTCCTCATCAGTCTTCTAATCATGTTTTTCAATTTCAATCTCATTATATTCATAATTTTGTTAATTACAATTGGAATTTTATATAATATTGCATTTAAAGATTTAACAAAAAAAATACCATTATTCAAAAATATTTATACAGCCTTAACATGGGCATTAGGCGGTACTTTTTTCCCTATTTTATATTATTCCCTGGACATTAACCTTTCATTTATAATAATGTTCTTCTTAATTTTTCTAAGAGTTATGATTAATGTTATTTTCTTCGATTTGAAGGATATAGATAATGACACAGCCAGTAGGATAAAAACACTCCCTGTAATATTGGGGAAAAAATCCACAATCAAGATACTAAATTCTATGAATATAATTTCGTTTATTCCTCTGATTTTAGGAATTTATTTTAATATTATTAGTTTTTGTGCAATTTCTTTACTAATACTTTGCATTTATGGCTATTTTTATATTAACAAAGCTACTTCAGCATCAAGCAATGAATTAGAATCAGCGGCACATACACTGGCCGATTTCGAATTTATAATCTGGCCATTAATCCTTATAATAGCTAAAATTATAGTATAGGCTATTTCCAATTAATATCCTCGATTTTTTCACGCTTTCTATAAGCCATTCCCTGAAAGATTGCAATCAAATCGCCATCAGAATCGAAAATATCAACTGTATAGGTTGAAATCCTGGGATTTAACGATATTTCCCTTGCTTCTGCAGTTAATATACCACTATAAGCTGCTTTCACATAAGAAATATTTACATTTATTGCTACGGTTACATTTCCATGGGAATTGGCTGCAACTGCAAAGGTAAAATCTGCAAGGGTAAAAATAGCTCCACCATGGACAGTTCCAATTCCATTTAAATGATTATTATTAATTTCCATTTTGGCCTTTGCAAAACCTTTTGAAACTTCAAGGAGCTCAATACCGTTGGAATGGGCAAATTTATCCTTATTAAAAAACTTTTTTATTTTTTCCATATAATCCCCTGAGAAAATACTTAAATAAAACATTAATGCTATTTAAATAGTACTATAATTGATTGGTAATGTGAAATAGAAGGTTGATCCATTACCTGGAGTTGATTCAACCCATATTCGTCCCCCATGCCATTCAATTATCTTCTTTGATATAGAAAGTCCAATTCCACTTCCTCTGTATTCATCAATCGTATGCAGACGCTGGAAAATTTCAAATATACGTCCCATGTACTCTTTTTTTAGTCCGATTCCGTTGTCTGTAATCTGGAAAATGTATTCATTGTTCTGTTTATCTTCTTTTGCTGTAATATGGATTTTTGGAGGTTCATCCGGCTTCCTAAACTTAATAGCATTGGAAATCAAATTCTGAAATACGCTTTGAAGCTGTCCAGCATCACCTTTAATATTAGGGAGAGTATCATGAGTTATTTCCCCATTATATCCATCAATTGATTCCTTAAAAGTATCTATAACGTGATCTACCATAGAATTAGTATATATGGAATTAAATTCATCTACTTTATCTACAAAAGGAGAATCCTCATTTAAATCACCTACTCTTGAAATAGAAGTTTCCATTAACTTATTTATCAATTCATCGGCATCTTCATCGGATTTATCTTTATACTGTTCCTCCAGTGATTGTATAAATCTTTCAATATCTTCAAAAGATTCGTCTAAGTCAAGAGGAGCAACATTAGTTAATTTTTGTAGTTCTTCATTGGAAATTTTTAAATCTTCAACCTGTTTTTTGAGTTTTTCTTCTGATTTTAGATGTTCTGTAATGTTTCTAGCAATATGGGATGCTCCAATTAAGTCACCCTGCTTATTTTTTAGAGGATAAAAGGTAGTTTCATAGAATACATTGTGTGATTCAATATCAAATGCCATTTCAACAGTGCACTTTTCTCCTTTTAATGCTTTTTCCCATAGGTGAAGTGCTTCTAAATGATTTTCTGGAGAATCTAAAAGTAAATCTTTGATATTCATTCCTAATTTTGCATTTCTACCAAATATTTTTCTAAATACTTCTTTATATGCTTTATTTAAAGCTATGAATTCATAATCATTGTTCCATGCTGCAATCAAATCATCTGAACATTCTATTATCCCATTAATAATTGAGTAAGATTTTAGAAGAGTATTGTAATCATTTTCATATTTTATTTTCTCTTTAATCTCTTCTTCTAAATTTTCTTCTGCTTCTTTCAACTTCCCTTCAATATTTTTAAGTTCAGATGTTTCAAGTACTGAAACATTGATTCCCACAATATTACCATCAATATCCTTTAAAGGAACCCATTGTTCAGTACATGATCTTAATAAACCATTAGAGTTAATGCTGCTAAATTCAACATCCCGTACTGGTAGGCCATTTTTAAATATAAATCGAGCTATGTCTTCTGCCTGTTCAGCTATATCTGGAATTATTTCATGAATTTTTTTCCCGATATGATCCTCTGCATCTATGCCATTAATTTCTGCTAATTTCTTATTTACACGCGTATAACGGAGTTCACGATCTAGGGTGCATAGCCCAATAGGGGCAGAATTATAAATAGCTTCAATTTCAACCAGAAGCTGCAATGATTCCTTTTCACTTTCATGCAGTGCA